>NZ_LGDO01000171.1:0-12362 GCF_001279805.1 Streptomyces sp. XY431 | reverse complement strand
GGCCCTCGACGTCTCGGTCCAGGCCCAGGTGATCAACCTGCTGGAGCAGCTCCAGAACGAGTTCGAGCTCTCCTACATGTTCATCGCCCACGACCTCTCCATCGTCCGGCACATCTCCGACCGCGTCGGCGTGATGTACCTCGGCAAGATGGTCGAGATCGGCACGGACGAGGAGATCTACGAGAACGCCACCCACCCGTACACCCAGGCGCTGCTCTCCGCGGTGCCGGTGCCGGACCCGACGGCCCGTGAGTCCCGTGACCGGATCATCCTGACCGGTGACATCCCCTCGCCGGCCAACCCGCCGTCGGGCTGCCGCTTCCGCACCCGCTGCTGGAAGGCCGAGGAGCGCTGCTCGACCGAGGTCCCGCTGCTGGCGGTGCCCGAGGTGCTGAGCGGTGCGGCCAAGCACGAGTCGGCGTGCCACTTCGCCGAGGTCCGGGAGCCGGCCGCGGCCTGAGCCCGCGTCCGACCCCGCCCGGAGGGGCCCGTAGCCGTTCGCGGCACGGGCCCCTCCGGCGTTTCCCGGCTCGGACGGACGGGGCGTCAACCGGGCGCGGCGGCCGTGCACCCGTCCGGGGGTACCCGACTCGCGCCGCCACGGTGCCGCGCTTCTCATGGGGTGTGATGCGTCACACACCTTGAGGAGGGACCTCCATGCCCGTGGCCACCCGTGCTCGATGGGTCCTCGCCGCAGCGACGTCCGTGGCCCTGGTGGCCAGCGGGTGCAGCAGCAGCGACGGCGGCAGCAGCGGTTCGTCGAACAGCAGCAAGACCTTCAGTTACCAGAGCAGTGAGCCGCAGAACCCGCTGCAGCCGGCCAACGCCAACGAGACCGGCGGCGGGCGCATCATCCAGAACCTCTTCAAGGGGCTGGTCGACTACGACCCCTCGAACGCGAAGATCCGGATGCAGGTCGCGGACAGCATCGACACCAGCGACTCGCAGACCTTCAACGTCACGATGAAGAGCGGCTGGACGTTCCACGACGGCACGCCGGTCAAGGCGAGCAACTTCGTCGACGCCTGGAACTGGGGCGCGACCACCAGCAACAACCAGATCAACAGCTCCTGGTTCTCCGACATCGAGGGCTACCAGGACGTCCACCCGGCCAGCGGCCAGCCGACCGCGAGCAAGATGTCCGGGCTGACCGTCACGGACGACACGCACTTCACCATCAAGCTGCGGAACAAGGTCTCGTACTTCGAGTACAAGCTCGGCTACATCGCCTTCTCCCCGCTGCCGGACTCCTTCTTCAACGACCCGACCGGCGCCGGTCAGAAGCCGGTGGGCAACGGCCCGTACCAGTTCGTCAGCTGGGACCACAACCAGCAGGTGGTCACCAAGGCCTACCCGAACTACCAGGGCGTGGACAAGCCGAAGAACGGCGGCGTCGTCTTCAAGATGTACAGCACGGCCGAGGCCGCCTACGCCGACCTCCAGTCCAACAACCTGGACGTGATGGACCAGGTGCCGCCGTCCGCGCTGGCCACCTACAAGACCGACCTGGGCGACCGGGCGATCGACTCGCCGCAGGGCGCCATCCAGAACATCGGCTTCACGCTCTACCAGGCGGACTGGGCCGCGCCGGAGAAGGCCCAGGTCCGCCAGGGCATCTCGATGGCGATCGACCGCGACACCATCACCAAGACGGTGCTCCAGGGGTCGCGCGCGCCCGCCAGCGCCTGGGTCGCCGAGGGCGTCGAGGGGTACAAGGCGGGCCAGTGCGGTGACTTCTGCACGTTCAACGCGGACAAGGCCAAGCAGCTGATCGCCCAGGGCGGCGGCGTCCCGGGGAACACCCTGACCATCACCTACAACGCGGACGGCGGCCACAAGGAGTGGGTCGACGCGGTCTGCAACTCGATCCGGCAGAGCACCGGCGTCAACTGCACGGGTGACCCGAAGCCCGACTTCAAGACCGCCCGTGCGGCGATCACCGGCCACCAGATCAACGGCATGTTCCGGACCGGCTGGGTGCAGGACTACCCGTTGAACGCCAACTTCCTCGCCGACGTCTACCGCACCGGCGCCGCGTCCAACGACTTCGGCTACAGCAGCCCGCAGTTCGACCAGCTGTCCACCCAGGCGGACCAGGCGGACAGCGTCCAGGCCTCGGTGACCGGCTACCAGCAGGCCGAGGCGGTGCTGGCGACCGACATGCCGGCCATCCCGCTCTGGTACTACCGCACCAACTCGGGCTACTCCAGCAACGTCCAGAACGTGGCGTTCGACTCCTTCGGCAACCCGGCCTGGACCCAGGTCGAGGTCAAGGGCTGAGCCCCCTCCCCGCGCCGGCCCCGCCCTCCCCGCACGGGGGGCGGGGCCCGGGCACTCGGTCCAACGGCCCTCCGCACCCGGTCACGGGCCGACCAGTCACCTAGGAAGGAGGCTCGGATGGGAAGTTACGTGCTGCGGCGGGTGCTGCAGATGATCCCGGTGTTCTTCGGCTCCACATTCCTGATCTTCCTGATGGTCTACACGCTGCCGGGCGACCCGGTCGCGGCGCTCTTCGGGGACAAGGCCGCCGACCCGGCGGTGGTGGCCAACCTGAAGCACCGGTACTACCTCGACCAGCCGGTGTGGAAGCAGTACCTGCACTACATGGGCAACCTGTTCCAGGGCGACTTCGGGACGAGCTTCACCGGCCGTTCGGTCACCGACATCATGGCGGACGCCTTCCCGGTCACCATCCGGCTGGCCCTGATGGCCTTCGCCTTCGAGCTGGTCGTCGGGCTCGCGCTCGGCCTGGTCTCCGGCCTCAGCCGGGGCAGCATCCAGGACACCCTGGTGCTGGTCCTGACCCTGGTGGTGATCTCGATCCCGGTGTTCGTGCTCGCCTACATCGCCCAGACGATCTTCGCGACCAACCTGGGCTGGGTCACCCCGACGGTGCAGAACTCCAAGGACCTCTCCCAGCTGATCCTGCCCGCGATCGTGCTGGGTTCGCTCTCCCTCGCGTACGTCGCCCGGCTCACCCGGACGTCGATCGGGGAGAACCTGCGGGCCGACTACATGCGCACCGCGGTCGCCAAGGGCCTGCCCCGGCGGACCATCATCTCCCGGCACCTGCTGCGCAACTCGCTGATCCCGGTGGTCACCTTCCTCGGCACCGACCTCGGCGCGCTCATGGGCGGCGCGATCGTGACCGAGGGGATCTTCAACGTGCAGGGCATCGGCAACGTCCTGTACCGGGCGATCAACCAGAAGGAGGGCCCCACCGTGGTCGGCATCGTGACCGTCCTGGTGATCGTGTACCTGGTCGCCTCCCTGATCGTCGACCTGCTCTACGCGGTCCTGGACCCGAGGATCCGCTATGCCTGACCTGCATGACGAGGGCGAGTTCAAGCCGCACCCGGCCCCCGGCGTCGACCACCTCGACTACGCCGGCGAGCAGGGCATGGCGGTCGAGCAGGAGACCCTGGTGGAGGGCGACCCGGCCAAACGCGAGGAGGCCCGCAGCCTCTGGGGCGACGCCTGGCGGGACCTCCGCCGGCGGCCGATCTTCCTGATCTCGGCGCTGCTGATCCTGCTGCTGATCGTGATGTCGATCTTCCCCTGGGCGTTCACGGACGCCAACCCACGCCAGGCCGACCTGATCCACAACTTCCTCAAGCGCCCGGACTGGTCGGACTTCTTCGGTGCCGGCTGGTTCGGCTACGACGGCCAGGGCCGCTCCATCTACGCCCGGGTGGTCTACGGGGCCCGGGCCTCGATCACCGTCGGCATCTTCGTGACCCTCGGGGTCACCCTGCTCGGCGGGCTGACCGGCATGGTCGCCGGGTACTTCGGCGGCGCGGTGGACGCGGTGATCTCCCGCATCATCGACATCTTCTTCGGCATTCCGTTGCTGCTCGGCGCGCTGGTCCTGCTGGGCGCCTTCTCCGCCCGCACGGTGTGGAGCGTGGTCGTCGCCCTGGCCGTCCTCGGCTGGACGCAGATCGCGCGCGTCATGCGCGGCGCCGTCCTGACCGTGAAGCAGGCCGACTACGTGATGGCCGGCCGCGCACTCGGCGCGGGCACCGGGCGGCTGATGTTCCGGCACATCCTGCCGAACGCGCTCGCGCCGGTGATCGTCGTCGCCACCATCGCGCTGGGCGGCTACATCGCGACCGAGGCCACCCTGAGCTTCCTCGGCATCGGGCTGCAGGATCCGACCATCTCCTGGGGCATCGACATCGCCTCCGCCCAGAAGGTGATCCGAACGGCCCCGTACGTGCTCTTCTTCCCGGCCGCGGCGCTCTCCATCACCGTGCTGGCCTTCATCATGCTGGGCGACGCGGTCCGCGACGCCCTCGACCCGAAGCTTCGCTGAGCGAGGGGACGCATCGTGACCACAGCTGTCGACACGGGCAAGCCGCAGCGGGAGACGCCCTACGAGGGACCGCTGCTCGACGTCCGTGACCTGCACGTCGAGTTCGTCACCAGGGACGGGGTGGCGAGAGCGGTCAACGGGGTCAACTACAGCGTCCGCGCGGGGGAGACGCTGGCGGTGCTCGGGGAGTCCGGTTCGGGCAAGTCGGTGACCGCGCAGGCGATCATGGGCATCCTGGACATGCCGCCGGCCCGCATCCCCAAGGGGGAGATCCGCTTCCGCGGCCAGGACATGCTGACGATGGGCAAGGAGGAGCGGCGGAAGATCCGGGGCCAGAAGATCGCGATGATCTTCCAGGACGCGCTCTCCTCGCTGAACCCGGTGCTCACCGTCGGGTTCCAGCTCGGCGAGATGTTCCGCGCCCACCACGGGACGTCGCGCAAGGGGGCCAAGGAGAAGGCCGTCGAGCTGATGGACCGGGTGCGCATCCCGGCCGCCAAGGACCGGGTCAACGACTATCCGCACCAGTTCTGATCGCGATGGCGCTGGCGCTGGAGCCGGACCTGATCATCGCGGACGAGCCCACCACCGCCCTGGACGTCACCGTCCAGGCCCAGGTGATGGACCTGCTCGCGGAGCTGCAGGCCGAGTTCCACATGGGGCTGATCCTGATCACCCACGACCTGGGCGTGGTCGCGGACGTCGCCGACAAGATCGCGGTGATGTACGCCGGCCGGATCGTGGAGACGGCACCCGTGCACGAGCTGTACGCCCGCCCGGCGCACCCGTACACCCGGGGACTGCTGGACTCGATCCCGCGCCTGGACCAGAAGGGCCAGGAGCTGTACGCGATCAAGGGCCTGCCGCCCAATCTGCTGCGGATCCCGCCGGGCTGCGCCTTCAACCCGCGCTGCCCGCGGGCCCAGGACATCTGTCGACAGGAGGTGCCGAAGCTGTTCCCGGTCACCGAGGACGACGGCACCGAACTGGCCGGGCGGGGCAGCGCCTGCTTCTTCTGGAAGGAGACCCTCCATGACCGTTGACGGGGCCGGCGCACTCGACTCGCCGGCGGAGGCCGCCTTCGCCCAGGAGGTGGCGAGCGGCGAGCCGATCCTCGAAGTCCGCGACCTGATCAAGCACTTCCCGCTCACCAAGGGCATCCTGTTCAAGAAGCAGATCGGCGCCGTCAAGGCCGTCGACGGGGTCTCCTTCGACCTCATGCAGGGCGAGACGCTGGGTATCGTCGGCGAGTCCGGCTGTGGCAAGTCCACGCTGGCCAAGGTGCTGATGAACCTGGAGCCGGCCACCGGCGGCTCGGTGAAGTACAAGGGCGAGGAGATCTCCAAGCTGTCCGGCGCGGGCCTCAAGGCCGTCCGCCGGAACATCCAGATGGTGTTCCAGGACCCGTACACCTCGCTGAACCCGCGCATGACGGTCGGCGACATCATCGGGGAACCCTTCGAGATCCACCCGGAGGTGGCGCCCAAGGGCGACCGCCGCAAGGCGGTCCAGGACCTGCTGGACGTCGTCGGCCTGAACCCGGAGTACATCAACCGGTACCCGCACCAGTTCTCCGGCGGTCAGCGCCAGCGCATCGGCATCGCCCGCGGCCTGGCGCTCAAGCCGGAGGTGATCATCTGCGACGAGCCGGTCTCGGCGCTGGACGTCTCGGTCCAGGCCCAGGTGATCAACCTGCTGGAGCAGCTCCAGGGGGAGTTCAACCTCTCCTACATGTTCATCGCCCACGACCTCTCCATCGTCCGGCACATCTCCGACCGCGTCGGGGTGATGTACCTCGGCAGGATGGTCGAGATCGGCAGTGATCTGGAGATCTACGACCACGCCACCCATCCGTACACCCAGGCGCTGCTGTCCGCGGTGCCGGTGCCGGACCCGGCGGCGCGCGAGGTCCGGGACCGGATCGTGCTGACGGGGGACGTGCCCTCGCCGGCCAACCCGCCGTCCGGCTGCCGCTTCCGCACCCGCTGCTGGCTGGCCCAGGAGCGGTGTGCGACGGAGGTGCCGCTGCTGGCGGTGCCGGGCTGGCTGTCCGGGCTCGCCGCGCACGATTCGGCCTGCCATTTCGCGGCCGAGCGCGGGGGGACGACCCCGAGCGAACGGTCGGAAAGCGGTTGACAGTGGGCCCCTGCCCCGTCGGCGGAGCGCGTCCTCCTTCTGGAGGGCGCGCTCCCTTTTTGTCCACCCGCCGACCTGCGGGAATTCCGGCGGACGCCGACGGGTGATCATCGAATTTGATCATTACGCTTCGTAAATATTCGAATACCGGTGCTATCGGTCCGCTATCCGAAAAGCGGAGCCGATGACTCCGCGCGCGATATGGCGGAATTTGCCGAGTATTGTCATGGCTTGATCCCGGCATGTAATTGAAAAGAGATGTGACGGCGATTCCACCGAAGGGGTCGGGTGATCGATAGTTGCTCTGCGCGTATCAGTGGTCACCTCGCCGGCTGTGCGGATCGGCCCTGAGATGTCGAACCCCGCCGTGCGCGGCACACCGACTGGCGGGGCGCCGTTCGTTCCCAAGCCCCTAAATCGAGGAGCAGTTGAATGAGGCTCACCAAGACGATGCGCTGGACCGCGCTGGCCGCGTGCACCGCGCTCGCGATCTCCGCGTGCACCACCGGCAGCGGCAAGAAGTCCTCGGACGGGGCGAACGCGTCGGGCAAGAAGGGCGGCTCGATCAGCATCGAGTCGGGTGAGCCGCAGCACGGTCTGATCCCGCAGAACACCGCGGAGTCCGAGGGTGCCCAGGTGCTGGCGCAGGTCTTCGCCGGCCTGGTCGAGTACGACCGCAAGACGAACGAGCCGGGCCTGCGGGTCGCGGAGTCGATCGAGACCCCCGACAGCAAGGTCTGGACGATCAAGCTGAAGGACGGCTACACCTTCCACAACGGGGAGAAGGTCACCGCGCAGTCCTTCGTCGACGCGTGGAACTGGGGCGCCAACCAGGACAACGCGGCCGAGGGCCTGCCCTTCTTCTCCAAGATCGAGGGCGCCGAGGAGCTGTCCCCGGGCAAAGACAAGAAGCCGACCACCGACAAGCTCAAGGGCCTGAAGGTGATCGACGACAAGACCTTCACCGTCACGCTGAGCGCCCCGTTCTCGCAGTTCAAGGTCATGCTGGGTTACACCGCCTTCTACCCGCTGCCGAAGGCCTTCTTCCAGGACAAGAAGGCTTTCGAGGAGTCCCCGATCGGCAACGGCCCGTTCCAGATGGACGGGAAGTGGGAGCACAACCAGCAGATCAAGGTCAAGCGCTACGAGAACTTCCCGGAGGCGGACGGAAAGGCCAAGCTGGATTCCGTCACGTTCAAGATTTACGACAAGCTGGAAACAGCCTACAACGACCTCCGGGCCAACAACATCCAGATCACCAACAAGCTCCCGATCTCGGCGATGGCGACCGTCGCCCAGGAATTCGGTGACCGTTACATCTACAAGCCGGAGTCGGGCGTCGGCTTCATCGGCTTCCCGATCGCGACCAACCCGACCGCGTACGGCAAGCCGGAGGTCCGCAAGGCGATCTCGATGGCGATCGACCGCGAGGCGATCACCAAGACCATCTTCTCCGGTACCCGCGTCCCGGCCGACGACTTCATCAGCCCGATCATCCCGGGCTACCGCAAGGGCGCCATGGGCGACGCGGCGAAGTACGACCCGGCCAAGGCCAAGGCGCTGTGGGACTCCGTCGGCGGCGTCCCGAACAACACCATCGAGCTGGGCTACAACGCCGACGGCGGCCACAAGGAGTGGATGGAGGCGGTCGGCAACCAGCTGAAGAAGAACCTGGGCGTCGAGGTCACCTTCAAGCCGTTCGAGAAGTTCGGCAAGATCCTGGACGCGCTGGGCGCCAAGGAGTACTCCGGCGCCTTCCGGATGGCCTGGCAGATGGACTACCCGTCCATGGAGAACTACCTGCGGCCGATCTTCTCCAAGGTCGCGATCGAGAACGGCTCGAACTACGGCGGCTACGTCAACGAGCAGTTCGAGTCGCTGCTGGACCAGGCCGACCAGGCCAAGTCGGTGGAGGACGGCCAGAAGCTGTACCAGCAGGCCGACGACATCCTGATCAAGGAACTGCCGTACATCCCGGTCTACACCTACATGACCTCGGCGGCCTACACCAAGACCGTCAAGAACGTGGTCGTGGACGCCCAGAACCGCATCGACCTGGCCAACGTCGAGCTGGCCTGACCTCCGTCCAGTCCGAACGGCACGCCGGCGCGGGCGGCACGGGCAATCCCCGTGCCGCCCGGCACCGGCGTGCCCCGATCATGAGGAGACCGCATGGGCCGCTATGTGGTCCGCCGGATCATCCAGGCCATACCTGTGATCCTCGGCGCGACGTTCCTGATCTACGCACTGGTCTTCCTGCTTCCTGGTGACCCCATCGCGGCACTGGCCGGTGAGAAGAGGCAGGACCCCGCCGTGGTGGCCGTCCTACGGGACCGGTACCACCTCGACGACCCGTTCTTCGTCCAGTACTGGGACTACCTGATCGGCCTGTTCAAGGGCGACTTCGGCGAGGACTACCGGGGCAACCAGGTCGTCGACGTGATGCAGCGGGCCTTCCCGTACACCATCAACCTGGCGTTCGTCGCCCTGGCCATCGAGATGGCGGTGGGCGTCACCGCCGGTGTGGTCGCCGCCCTGCGGCGCGGCAAGTTCATCGACAACGTGGTGCTGATCTCGACCCTCATGGTCATCTCGATCCCGGTCTTCGTGATCGGCTTCGTGCTCCAGCTGCTCATCGGGGTGAAGCTCAACACCGATTACGGCATCGACTTCTTCCCGGTCTCCTTCAACGAGGAGGCCGGTTTCCGTTCGTACCTGCTGCCGGGCTACGTCCTGGCCTCGACCTCGCTGGCGTACGTCGCCCGGCTGACCCGGACCAGCCTGATCGAGGTGATGCGGGCCGACTACGTCCGGACGGCGGTGGCCAAGGGGCTCAGCCCGCTGCGGGTGGTGGTCCGGCACGGTCTGCGCAACGCGCTGATCCCGATCGTCACCTTCCTGGGCATGGACCTCGGCGGCCTGATGGGCGGCGCGGTCATCACCGAGGGCATCTTCAACATCCCCGGCGTCGGACACCAGCTCTTCCAGTCCGTCTACCTGCGGGAACGCACCATCGTCGTGGGCATCGTGAGCGCCCTGGTGATGGTCTACCTGTTCGCCAACCTGGTGGTCGACCTCCTGTACGCCGTCCTGGACCCGAGGATCCGCTATGAGTGAGCCGACGAAGAGCGAGAACACGGGCACGGGGATCCCGGGGCAGTCCGGCTCCGGCTCGGCCGCGGGCGGGCCGGCCGCCGAGGCGGCCTCCGCGACCGCCAAGGGCTCCGCGACCGCCAAGGGCTCCGCGAGCGCCAAGGGCTCCGCGAGCGCCAAGGGCTCCGCGAGCGCCAAGGGCTCCGGTGCGCCGGACGCCGGGAGCGAACGGGTCGCCAGCCTCTGGACCGACGCCTGGACGGACCTGCGGCGCAGCCCGCTGTTCCTGATCGGCGGGTTCCTGGTGCTGTTCATGGTCGTCCTCGCGGTCGCCCCGCAGCTGTTCACCGACGGCGACCCGCGCGCCGGCGGCTTCTGCAACCTGGCCGACTCGCTGAAGCGGCCCAGTGGTTCGCACTGGTTCGGCTTCGACGTCCAGGGCTGCGACATCTACACCCGCACCATCTGGGGCGCCCGCAACTCCATCATCGTCGGCATGGTGACCACCACGCTGGTGGTCCTGGTCGGCGGCAGCCTCGGCCTGTGGGCCGGCTGGATCGGCGGCATCGGGGACAGCGTGCTCTCCCGGGTCACCGAGATCTTCTTCGCGATCCCGCTGCTGCTCGGCGGCATGCTGATCATGTCCACCTGGGGCGAGGGCAACGCCTGGACCGTCTCCGCGGTGATGGCCGTGCTCGGCTGGCCGCAGATCTACCGGCTGATGCGCTCGGCGGTACTGGCCAACAAGCACAACGACTACGTGGTGGCCGCCCGGGCGCTCGGGGCGGGCACCGGCCGGATCGTCGGCCGGCACATCCTGCCGAACGCCGTCGCCCCGGTGATCGTGGTCTCGACGATCAACCTGGGCGTGTACATCGGTGCCGAGGCCGCGCTGTCCTACCTGGGCATCGGCATCCAGTCCCCGGCGATCTCCTGGGGCCTGATGATCAGCGACGCCCAGGCTCGGTTCCTGAACGCCCCGCACGTCCTGCTCTTCCCGGCCGCGGTGCTGAGCGTCACCGTGCTCGCGTTCATCATGCTCGGCGACGCGGTGCGCGACGCCCTCGACCCGAAGCTGCGCTGAGGAGGGCCGCGGACCATGACTGACATGACGAAACCGGCGAAGGACGGCGCCGGGCCGGGCCCGGACGCGGTGCAGGTGCTCGGCGGGAGCCGGGAGAGCCTGGTGCCCGGAACGCCCCTGCTGGAGGTCGACGACCTGCACATCGAGTTCCACACCCGGGACGGCGTCGCCAAGGCCGTCAACGGGGTGAGCTACTCGGTCGCGGCGGGGGAGACGCTGGCGGTGCTCGGCGAGTCCGGCTCGGGCAAGTCGGTGACCGCGCAGGCCATCATGGGCATCCTCGACATGCCGCCGGGGCGGATCACCAACGGCTCGATCCGGTTCCGGGGCGAGGACCTGCTCACCATGAGCCCCAAGGCGCGGCGGGCGGTGCGGGGCCGGAAGATCGCGATGATCTTCCAGGACGCGCTGTCCTCGCTCAACCCGGTGCTCAGCGTCGGCTACCAGCTCGGCGAGATGTTCCGGGTGCACCAGGGTGCCAGTCGCAAGGAGGCCAAGGAGAAGGCCGTCGAGCTGATGGAGCGGGTGCGCATCCCCGCCGCCCGTGAGCGCGTCGGCGACTATCCGCACCAGTTCTCCGGCGGTATGCGCCAGCGCATCATGGATCGCGATGGCGCTGGCGCTGGAGCCGGACCTGATCATCGCGGACGAGCCCACCACCGCCCTGGACGTCACCGTCCAGGCCCAGGTGATGGACCTGCTGGCCGAGTTGCAGGCCGAGTTCAACATGGGCCTGATCCTGATCACCCACGACCTGGGCGTGGTCGCGGACGTCGCCGACAAGATCGCGGTGATGTACGCCGGCCGGATCGTCGAGACCGCCCCGGTGCACGAGCTGTACGCCCGCCCGGCGCACCCGTACACCAAGGGACTGCTCAACTCGATCCCCCGGCTGGACCAGAAGGGCCAGAGCCTCTACGCGATCCAGGGCCTGCCGCCGAGCCTGCTGCGGATCCCGTCGGGGTGCGCGTTCAACCCGCGCTGCGACCGGGCCCAGGACGTCTGCCACACCGAACTCCCGCGCCTGGTCCCGGTGCTGGACGCCGAGGGGGCCGACCTGCCGGGCCGCCGCAGCGCCTGCCACTTCTGGAAGGAGACCCTCCATGGCTGAGCCGATCCTGGAGGTCAGGGACCTGGTCAAGCACTACCCGCTGACCCAGGGGGTCGTGCTCAAGAAGCAGGTCGGCGCGGTGCGGGCGGTGGACGGCGTCTCCTTCGCGCTGACCAAGGGCGAGACGCTGGGCATCGTCGGCGAGTCGGGCTGCGGCAAGTCCACGCTGGCCAAGGTGCTGATGAACCTGGAGAAGGCGACTTCGGGCCAGGTGCTGTTCAAGGGCGAGGACATCACCCGGCTCTCCGGGGCCGGGCTGAAGGCGGTGCGCCGGAACATCCAGATGGTGTTCCAGGACCCGTACACCTCGCTGAACCCGCGGATGACGGTCGGCGACATCATCGGGGAACCCTTCGAGATCCATCCGGAGGTGGCGCCCAAGGGCGACCGCCGCCGGGCGGTCCAGGACCTGCTGGACGTGGTGGGTCTGAACCCGGAGTACATCAACCGCTATCCGCACCAGTTCTCCGGCGGTCAGCGCCAGCGCATCGGCATCGCCCGCGGCCTGGCCCTCAAGCCCGAGGTCATCATCTGCGACGAACCGGTCTCGGCCCTCGACGTCTCGGTCCAGGCCCAGGTGATCAACCTGCTGGAGCAGCTCCAGAACGAGTTCGAGCTCTCCT
>NZ_LGDO01000170.1:0-6459 GCF_001279805.1 Streptomyces sp. XY431 | reverse complement strand
GCCAAAGGCCGCCCGCCCTTGGCCCCCCATGGTGGGGGCCTCGGGCCCCCCCCCTGCCCCCCCCCCGGGACCCCCCGCCGCTCCCGCGACCCCCGCTGCCCCGGCGCAGCCGGCCCCTTCCTCACCACCCGCCCCCGCCTCCGCTGGAGACAGCCCCTCCCATGACCACTGAGAACCACCCCACCGTCTCCGACCAGGACGTCGCGGCCATCGCCGCGCAGCTCGGCCGGGTCCCGCGCGGTCTGCGCGGCGTCGCCCACCGCTGCCCGTGCGGCAACCCGGACGTCGTGGAGACGGCCCCCCGACTGCCGGACGGCACGCCGTTCCCGACGCTGTACTACCTGACCTGCCCCAAGGCCGCCTCGCTGATCGGCACCCTGGAGGCGGACGGCGTGATGAAGGAGCAGAGCGCCCGGCTCGCCGAGGACCCGGAGCTGGCCTCGGCCTACCAGAAGGCGCACGAGGACTACATCGCCCGCCGGGACGCCATCGAGGTGCTGGAGGGCTTCCCGAGCGCCGGCGGCATGCCGGACCGGGTCAAGTGCCTGCACGTGCTGGTCGGCCACTCGCTGGCGGCCGGCGAGGGCGTCAACCCGCTGGGCGACGAGGCGATCGGGATGCTGGAGGACTGGTGGGCCAAGGGCCCGTGCGTGTCCCCGGCGGAGGTCGAGGCGGCCGGTGAGCGGGTGCTCCGCAACCGGGCCAAGGAGCAGGACCACGAGGCCGTGATCGCGGCCAAGGAGCAGAAGACCGCCGACCGCGCCGCCAAGCGGGCGGCGCAGGAGGCGGACGGGGCGGACGAGGCAGGGGAGGCCGAGGCATGAGCACGACCAGGGTGGCCGCGATCGACTGCGGGACCAACTCGATCCGGCTGCTGGTCGCGGATCTCGACCCGGAGACCGGGGAGATCACCGACCTGGACCGGAGGATGATCATCAACCGGCTGGGCCAGGGCGTGGACCGCACCGGCCGGCTGCACCCGGACGCGCTGGAGCGCACCTTCGCGGCCTGCCGGGAGTACGCCGAGGTGATCTCCGGCTTCGGCGTCGGCCCGGAGCGGATCCGCTTCGTCGCCACCAGCGCCTCCCGGGACGCCGAGAACAGCGCCGAGTACGTCGACGGCGTGCGGGCGGCCCTGGGGGTCGAGCCCGAGGTGGTCAGCGGCGAGGAGGAGGCGCACCTCTCCTTCGTGGGCGCCACCAAGGAGCTCACCGGCGGCACCTTCGCCACCCCCTACCTGGTCTTCGACCTGGGCGGCGGCTCGACCGAGTTCGTGCTCGGGGCCGAGGACGTCGAGGCGGCCCGCTCGGTGGACATCGGCTGCGTCCGGCTGACCGAGCGGCACTTCGGCGGCGCCGAGCTGCCCTCGGACGAGCAGATCGCCGAGGCGCGGGCGCATGTGCGGGCGGAGCTGGACCGGGCCGAGGAGGCCGTTCCGTTGACCGGTGCGGCGACCCTGGTCGGCCTGGCCGGGACGGTCACCACCATCTCGGCGATCGCCCAGGACCTGCCGCGGTACGACTCGGAGGCGATCCACCACTCGCGGATCTCCCGCGAGCGGGTCGCCGAGATCGCGGACCGGCTGCTGCGCGCGACCCACGCGGAGCGGGCGGCGATCCCGTCGATGCACCCGGGCCGGGTGGACGTGATCGCGGCCGGCGCGCTGGAGCTGCTGGAGATCATGGCGCGGACGGGCGCCGCCGAGGTGGTCGTCAGCGAGCACGACATCCTGGACGGCATCGCCTGGAGTATCGCCCGCTGACCAGGCACGAGGCTTACCGCTCCGGCCCCGGAGGCCCTTCGAGGGCCCCGGGGCCGGGGCGCGCCCGGGGCCGTGCGGAAAAGTTCGTGAATTTCTTCACATGGGGATCCGCCCGTTCGCCGCGCTGCGCGGTCCGGTCCGTCCGATATGTGGGACCGAAGGCTCGCTCGGCGTGATAACCGCAGGATCGTAGGTTTCGACCCGTCAGGGGTTTGAAAATCGAAATCCCGTGTGGGAACCAGGCCCCGTCATGGATCGTTGCTGCTCAGCGGGGCCGTCGTCACGGGTGTGCCCACCGGGGGGCCGGAATGGCCGTGAGGTGTCGGCCGGGGGGTCGAAACGGGGGCGCGAAGTGTAGCAGAGGGGGTCCATCCGCTTGTGAGCGGGCTCACGAAGGCTGCTCCGAACGGTGCTGGATACTTTCGGATATGAGCACCACGGAGCGTCCTCGCATCCTCATTGTCGGCGGTGGTTACGTCGGCCTGTATGCCGCGATGCGCATCCTCAAGAAGATGCGCTACGGCGAAGCGACCGTCACGGTCGTGGACCCGCGGTCGTACATGACGTACCTGCCCTTCCTCCCCGAGGCGGCCGGCGGCAACGTCGCGCCCCGCAACCTCGTCGCGCCCCTGCGCACCGCGCTGAAGAACGCGGAGGTGCTCACCGGTGCGGTCACCGGTGTGGACCACGAGCGCAAGATCGCGACCATCCAGCCTTCGGCGGGCGACTCGTACGAGCTGCCCTTCGACTACCTCGTCGTCGCGACCGGGTCGGTCTCCCGCACCTTCCCGATCCCGGGTCTGGCCGAGCACGGCATCGGCATGAAGACCGTGGAGGAGGCCATCGCCCTCCGCAACCACGTCATGGCGCAGCTGGACAAGGCCGAGTCCACCACGGACGAGGCCATCCGCCGCAAGGCGCTGACCTTCGTGATCATCGGCGGCGGCTTCGCCGGCGTCGAGACGATCGCCGAGATCGAGGACATGGCGCGCGACGCCGCCAAGATCTACAAGACGGTCAGCCGCGACGACATGCGCTTCATCGTGGTCGAGGCCGCCAACCGGATCCTCCCGGAGATGGGCCCGGACCTCGGTCTGTGGACCAAGGAGAAGCTCGAAGAGCGCAACATCGAGGTCTACATCGAGACCTCGATGGACTCCTGTGTCGACGGCCACGTCGTGCTGAAGAACGGCATGGAGACGGACGCCTCCACCATCGTGTGGACGGCCGGCGTGAAGCCGAACCCGGTGCTGGCCCAGTTCGGCCTGCCGCTGGGCCCGCGCGGCCACGTCGACACCGCGCCGACCCTCCAGGTCCAGGGCTTCGACTACGTCTGGGCCGCCGGCGACAACGCCCAGGTGCCGGACCTCGCCGCCGGCGAGGGCGCCTGGTGCCCGCCGAACGCGCAGCACGCCGTGCGCCAGGCCGCCGTCCTCGGTGACAACGTGATCTCCGGTATGCGTGGCTTCCCGCAGCAGGAGTACAAGCACAAGAACCTGGGCGCGGTCGCCGGCCTCGGCCTGCACAAGGGTGTCGCGATCCTCTTCGGCAAGTACAAGCTGAAGGGCCGTCCGGCCTGGTGGTTCCACCGCCTGTACCACGGCGCCATGGTCCCCACCTTCAACCGCAAGGTCCGCGTCTTCACCGACTGGACCCTCGCCGTCTTCCTGAAGCGCGAGATGGTCGGCCTCTCCCAGATGGAGAACCCGTACCAGCCGATCCAGGAGGTCACGGCGCCGACCAAGCGTCCCGCCGTCGAGGCCGCGAAGCCGGCTGCCGACAAGGAGCTGGCCACCAGCAAGTAGCGACTACGGCCCGGTGTGGGAGCACCGGGTATGAGTCGGAGGCTCTCCGCCCGGCACCGTTGCCGGACCACGACCTCCGTGGTGCTCAGCCGGCTGTGCGAGTCGGGCGGAGTACAAGAAGTAGCGAGAAGGCCCCTGCCGAAACCCTCCGGCAGGGGCCTTCATGCTGCTCGTGCGGTGCGTCAGTCGGTCTTGATGCTGTCCAGGATGTCCAGCCCGGCGGCCCGGCGGGCCGGCCAGAAGGCGGCCACCACGCCGACCAGGCCGGCCAGGGCCAGGAAGAGCAGCAACTGGCCGAACGGGAGCACCGTGGTCATGGTGGGCAGGCTGGACTTGAGGGTGCCGTTGATCGCCCAGGCCGTGAAGCAGCCGAGCAGGACACCGATGCCGGCGCCGAACACCGAGATCACCACGGACTCCAGCCGGACCATCCGCTTGATGCCGCGCCGGTCCAGGCCGATCGCCCGCAGCATGCCGATCTCGCGCTTGCGCTCGAAGACCGACATCGCCAGGGTGTTGATCACCCCGAGGACCGCGACCACCACCGACATCGCCAGCAGCCCGTACATCATGTTCAGCGCGAAGGTGATGTTCTGGCTGAAGCCGTCCCGGACGTCCTGGCGCGACTTGACCTCGATCACCGGGTTGGCGCCGGTGGAGTCCTTGAGCGCCTTCCGCAGCGCCTCGGTCTCCCCGTCGGTGCCCTTGACCAGGACGCTGTCCAGGGAGGGCTGGGGGTCGTGCTTGAGGATCTCGCTGTTGGCCAGCATGGCCCCGCCGAGCAGGTCGTTGGTCTCGTAGACGCCGCCGACGGTCAGGGCGCCCTTGGCGTCGCCGGGGTAGCCCACCTCGACGGTGGAGCCGGTGTCGACCCCGAGCTTCTTCGCGAGGTCATCGCCGAGCAGCAGCTTGCCCTGGCCGAAGGAGGCCGAGGAGCCGCTCTTCATCTTCACCGTGAGCAGCTTGTCCAGGCTGTCCGCGTTCAGGCCGGTGATCGTGTTGGACTTGCCGTTGAGGTTCCACTCGACCTCCAGCAGCGGCGAGGAGGCGGCCACCCCTGCGGCCTTCGCGGCCTCGGTGGGGACCTTGTCGGACAGGCTCATCCCGTTCGCGGCGGAGATCAGGTAGTCGGCCTTCATCGCGCTGGTGATGGCCCGGTCCACGGTGTCGGAGACCGAGGCGCCGATCACCGTCAGACCGCTGACCAGGGTGAGGCCGATGGTGATCGCGGCGGCGGTGGCGGCGGTGCGGCGCGGGTTGCGCACCGCGTTCTGCCGGGCCAGCTTGCCGGGCATGCCGAACAGCTTGCCGAGCACCGGTCCGACCAGGGCGATCACCGGGCGGGAGAGCAGCGGCAGCAGGACGAAGACGCCCAGGACGGCGAGCACGGCGCCCAGCGCGACCGGCATCCGGCCGTCCGAGTTGCCCTTGGAGGCGCCGAAGGCGACCAGGGCGATGCCGGCGGCGGCCACCAGCGAGCCGAGCACGTTCCGGACCAGCAGGGACTTCTGGGTGGCGGGCTGGTCGCCGCTGCTCATCGCGGCGACCGGGGCGATCCGGGCGGCGCGGACGGCGGGCAGCAGCGCGGAGAGCACCGTCACCAGCACGCCGACCACCAGGGTGACCACCACGGTCAGCGGCTTGACCACCAGCGGGCCGGTCGGGAGGCTGTCGTTCAGCGAGGCGATCAGGGACTGCAGGCCCGCGCCGATGCCGAGGCCGGCGAGCAGGCCGGCCGAGGCCGCGAGGGTGCCGATGGCGAACGCCTCGATCAGCACCGAGCGGGTCACCTGCTTGCGGCTGGCGCCGATCGCCCGGAGCAGGGCCAGCTCCTTGGTGCGCTGGGCGACCAGCATGGTGAAGGTGTTGGCGATGATGAAGATGCCGACGAAGAGCGAGATGCCGGCGAACGCGAGCAGCATCGTGCGCACGCTCTCGGTCTCGGCGGTGATCATCCGCTCTTCCTCGGCCTTGAGGTCGGCCCCGGTGCGGGTCTCGATCTGCTGCTCCGGCCGGACCTTCTGGTTCACCTCGGCGAGCAGGGCGTCCTGGCTGGTGCCGGGCTTGGCGGCGAGCACGATGCTGCTGTAGCGGCCGGGCTCCAGCAGGATCTGCTGCGCGGTCGCGCGGTCGAACAGGGTGAGCGTGCCGCCGCTGTTCACACTCGGGTCGTCGGTGGTGAAGACACCGGTGAGCTTCGCCTCGAGGACCGGGCCGTTGGAGCCGATCCGGACGGTGTCGCCGACCTTGTAGCCGCCCTTCTCGGCGGTCTTCCGGTCGAGGGCGATCTCCTTGCCGTTCTTCGGCCCCTGGCCCTCGACCATCGGGTAGCGGGCGTCCTTGCCGTCCGGGCCGGGCGCGAAGTTGGCGCCCTTGGCCGTCCAGGACTGGCCGATCAGCTCGCCCTTCTTGTCGGCGACACCGGTGAAGCCGCTGACCACGCCGCGGGCGCTCGCGGTGCCGGGCAGGGCGGCGAGCTGCTGGACGGTGGCGTCGGTCAGGGTGACCGCGCTCTTGTCGCTCTTGTCCTGGAGGGACGCGGTGGCGCCGGCGGAGTCGTCGACGATCTGGACCGACACGTCGGAGTAGCTCTTGGAGTTGTTCTCCCGCATGGCCTTGCCGAAGGTGTCGGAGAAGACCATGGTGCCGGCCACGAAGGCGGTGCCCAGCATGACGGCCAGCGCCGTCATCAGCAGTCGGCCCTTGTGGGCCAGCACATTGCGCAGTGCGGTGCGATACATGGGGTTTCCTGGGTCCTGGGTCTGCGAAGGGACGGTCGGCGGCGCGTGCTGCGTCAGCTGGTGCGGCCCTTGGCGTCGAAGCGGCGCATGCGGTCCAGGACGGTGTCGGCGGTGGGGTGGGTCAGTTCGTCGACGATGCGGCCGTCGGCGA
>NZ_LGDO01000169.1:0-6461 GCF_001279805.1 Streptomyces sp. XY431 | reverse complement strand
AAAACAGGCACACCGAATAGACCCTGAGCCGGAACGTATCGAAAGAAATAACGACACGCCTCGGCCCGAAACGGGAAGAGGTGGTGTTTCAGAGGATTGGCTACCCCGGGACCGTCCGCGCCGATGCGTGTCCGGTGCTCCCAGCCAGGCAGCTCGAAGAACACTAGACCTCTTGGGAGACCACGTCAAGCGCCGGTGTCCGTTCGGGGGACTCCTCCTCGGCCGGCAGCTGGAAGGCGAGGACCGCGACGTCGTCGTCGTGCTCGGAGGTGACACCCATGGCGCGGAGCAGGCGGGCGCAGACCACGTCCGGGGCGCCGACCGCGCCGGTGAGGGTGCGGGCGAGCAGGTCGAGGCCCTGGTCGATGTCCTCGTCCCGGCGTTCGACCAGGCCGTCCGTGTAGAGGACGCCGGTGGTGCCGGGCAGCAGACGGAGGGTGTGCGAGAGGTGGACGCCGCCACCGGTGCCCAGGGGCGGGCCGTTCTGCTCCTCACTGCGCAGGACGGTGCCGTCGGGGCAGCGCAGCAGCATCGGGAGGTGGCCGGCGGAGGCGTAGCCGAGGGTCCGGCGCTGCGGGTCCCAGACGGCGTAGGTGCAGGTGGCGATCTGGTTGGCGTCGATCTCCATGGCGAGCCCGTCGAGCAGGCTCATCACCTTGTGCGGCGGGAGGTCGAGGCGGGCGTAGGCACGGACGGCGGTGCGCAGCTGTCCCATGACGGCGGCGGCCCGCAGGCCGCGGCCCATGACGTCGCCGATCACGAGTGCGGTGCGGCCGCCGTCGATGGCAATGACGTCGTACCAGTCGCCGCCGACCGCGGCCTCGGCGCCGCCCGGTTGGTAGGTGGCGGCGACCCGGAGGTCCGCGGGCTGGTCGAGCTTCTGCGGGAGGAGGCTGCGCTGGAGGGTGACGGCGGCCTCGCGCTGGCGGCGTTCGGACTCCCGCAGCCGGGCGGCGGCGAGGACCTGGTCGGTGACCTCGGCGGCGAAGATGAGGACGCCGGAGGTGGGGCCGTCACCCGTGGGAGTGGTGTCGACGGTGGTGGGGGCCGGGCCGGGGGCACTCGTGGGGGTGGATCCGGCCGGGGCCGGGTCGCCGGGGTCGCGGGTGAGCGGCACGCAGGACACGTTGTAGTAGCGGTTGCCGGTGAGGCCGAGGATGCAGCGGGCCTTGACGCTGCGCGGGCTGCCGCCCCGGATCACCTGGTCCATGAGGGGCAGCACGCCGAGGGTGCCGAGCTCCGGCAGCGCGTCGCAGGCGGGCAGGCCGGTGGGGCGGTCGCCGAAGAGTTCGCGGTAGGCGCGGTTGGCGTACCCGAGCTGGTGCAGCGGCCCGTAGGTGACGGCGACCGGGGCGGGGATGCGGTTGAGGACCTCGCGCAGGTCCTGGGGCCGGTGGGGGTCGAGCACGCCGGTGGGGTCGAGGGCGTCCGGGATCTCGACCGGGCCGGTGGGGCTGGTGGGGTCGCGGGGGCCGGGCACCACGACGGCGTCGCCGGACGGCGTGCCGCGGTCGGTGCCGGCCCCGGACGGCGGGGTGGCACGCCACGGGACTCCGGTGAGCCGGGCGCTCCAGCGCATGAGTTTCAAACGACGGCCGCTTCCTCGGGTTCCAGGCATATCATCACGTTTTGTGCACTCGTCAGCACACGGGGTAATGATTCGGTCGGGCAGATCCTGTCAGGCGGAGGCCCGATTCCGGAAGTCGTCCGCGCCCGGCGCGGTCCTTGGGTCGGCCTCGGGGCTCTGCCGGTACTCCGAGCGGGCGGCGGCGACGGGGCCGCCGGCCCGGCTCACAGCGGCCGCCCGTCGGCCGGCTCCGGCCGGTCCGGCTGCTCGGGCCGGCCGAGCGGGACGACCTCGCGGGAGAACAGCCCGGTCAGCGCCCAGTCCATGAGGATCCGGACCCGCCGCTCGCCGCTCGGCAGCCGGCGCAGATGGCGGGCCCGGTGCAGCCACCAGGCCCGGCGGCCGGTGAGCCGCCCGCCGCCCCTGGTGTGGGCGACCGCGCGGCCCAGGCCCAGCGAGGTGGAACAGGCCGGCGGGCCCGGCAGGTACTCGGCGATGCCGGACGCGTGCGGGCCGCCGTCCAGCGCGACCAGCACATTGGCGGCCAGCAGCTCGGCCTGGGCGAAGGCGTGCTGGGCGTTGGGTGCGCACGGCGCCCCTTCCGCGTGCGGGTCGGGCACCGCCGCGCCGTCCCCGGCGGCCCACGCCCCGGGCAGCGCGCGGCCGTCCGGGCCGAGCACCTGGAGGGTGGGCAGGCAGCGGACCCGGCCGGTGGTGTCCAGCGGGAGGTCGGTGTCACGCAGCAGCGGGTTGGGGCGGACCCCGGCCGTCCAGACCAGGGTGCGGGCCGCGAACCGGCTGCCGTCGGAGAGCGCCATCACCCCGCCGGCGGCCGACTCCAGGGTGGTGCGCAGCCGGACGTCCACATTGCGCTCGCGCAGCTGGGCCAGGGTGTGCGCGGCGAGTTCGGGCGACTCCTCGGTGAGGATCCGGTCGGTGGCCTCGACCAGGACCCAGCGCAGGTCGTCGGGGGTGGTGTGGTGGTGGCCCCGGACCGCGTACCTGGCCATGTCCTCCAGTTCGGCCAGCGCGCCGACGCCCGCGTAGCCGGCGCCGACGAAGACGAAGGTGAGCGCGGCCTGGCGGAGCGCCGGGTCGCGGGTGGTGGTGGCGAGGTCGAGCTGTTCCAGGACGTGGTTGCGCAGGCCGACGGCCTCGCCGACGGTGGAGAAGCCCCGGCCGTGCTCGGCCAGTCCGGGCACCGGGGCGGTGCGGGAGACCGATCCGGGGGCGAGCACCAGGACGTCGTAGTGGAGTTCGACCGGCGCGGGCGGTTCGCCCCGGCCGGCCGCGTCGGCCCAGGCCCGGCGGGAGGCGTGCTCGATCCGGGTGATCCGGGCGGTGAGCACCTTGCACTCGGTGAGTTCGCGACGGAGCGGGACGACCACGTGGCGGGGGTCGATGGTGCCGGCCGCGACCTCGGCGAGCAGGGGGTGGTAGGTGAGGTATGCCTGCGGCTCGACCAGAGTGAGGTGGACCTCGCCACGGCGGAGCCGCTCGCGCAGGCCGCGCTGGAGGTGCAGCGCGGTCGACATGCCCGCGCACCCGCCGCCGACGATCAGAATCCTGATGGCGCACCTCCTGTCGATGGGCTCCGTGGCCCGCCTTCGACCGGGCATGCCCCCATCACGCCCACCAATAAAGGACCGCCGGAGCCCTCTTGTCCACCGTCCGTACTGTGGCGGATGGGGCGGTTGGGGCCGGAAGGGGACAGAAGTACTGCCGGGGTGAGTTTCTGACGCACTTTCGGCCTCGAACGGCGGTGAACTATGGTCGGATTGTGTGGCGGCGCGGCCACTGCCATGTCAACTGGTGGCGACGCACCGTGGATCGGTCATTACGGCCAGTTCTAGTGTTGGCGGGAGAACCCGACTGCGGGACCGTGATCCGGGGAAGGGTAGTTCCCGGACAGGGCCCCGAACGGGCGCCGACGCGCCGGCCCGATCGCATGGATCGGCCCGGCGGCGCCCTCCGGAGCGGGGTCCGGGTGGACCTGCGCGCGGCCGCACCCGCGGCCGGGCGGCACCCGGGCGGCACCAACGGCACGAGCGATGGGTCATCGGTCATTTCTTTCAGGCGTAGCTGCACCGGGGGGTGCAGGGGCGGGCGACGACAGGGTCCGGAACCGGACGCCTGCGGGGGAGAGTTGGGATGATGGAACAGGAGCGACTGTTGGGGCGATCGGGTGCGGCACACCCCGGCCAGGGCGTGGTGCCGGAGCAACGCGGCCCGGCCGAGGCCTCCGGCCCACCGGGGGCGGCGTACGCGGCCGTCCCGTACCGGGGCGGCGAGGCGGCACAGGGCGGCGGACCGTCCCCGGGCACCCGGCTGCGGGTCGACGCGCGGCGGAACCTCGAGAGCGTGCTGCGCGCCGCCCGTGAGGTGTTCGGCGAGTTCGGCTACGGCGCGCCGATGGAGGAGGTGGCGCGACGGGCCGGGGTCGGCGTGGGCACGGTGTACCGGCGCTTCCCGAGCAAGGAGGTACTGGTCCAGCGGATCGCGGCCGAGGAGGTCGCCTGGCTGACCGCCCAGGCCCGCGAGTCGCTGTACGGCGGCGCGGGTGCCTGGGAGGCGCTGGCCGGCTATCTGGCCCGCGCGGTGTCCACCGGGGCCGGGCGGCTGCTGCCGCCGGAGGCGTTCCGGTACGCCGAGGAGCTGGGGCGGGTGCCCGAGCAGCGTTCGCCGGACCCGGTCGGGTCGGGCAGCGCGTTCGGCTCCGCGCGGTACGAGCCGACGGCGACCGGCCTGTCCGGTGCGGCGTACGGCTCGGCGCCCGGGCCGCTCGGCGGTCCGGTGCCGGGTCAGGCGTCCGGTCCGGTGTCCGGCGAGGCGGCCGGAGGGCCCGTCGGGGCCGGCGTCGGGACGGCGACCGAGGGCGAGCTGGCGGCCCTGGTGGCGGACGCGGACCCGCGGCTGCTGCTGCAACTGCTCGCGGCCCTGGTGGCCCGCGCGGGTGCGGCCGGCGAGCTGCGGCCCGGAGTGACCGTCGCGGACGTGGTGCTGGTGCTGACGGCGTCGGTGCCGGTGCACGCCTGGCGCGGCGGGCCGCCGGTCGGTCCGGTCGTGGTGGGTGCGGCGGGCGCGGTGCCCGGCGCGGTGCCCGCGGGCTCCGGGGACACCCCGCAGCCGACGGGTGGCCCGCAGACGGACGGTCAATCCGCCGACGGACCCTCCGACCGGCTGCTCCAGATCCTGCTCGACGGCCTGCGGGCCCGCTGAGCCGGACCGCACCGGGACCCACCGTCCGGCGCGGGCAAGGAGGTTGGTGAGCGGGGCGGACGGCTGCGGGCCGTTCGCCCGGGGCGGGCGACGCCGCCCCGGGGCGCCGTGCGCGGGGCGAACACATCCGCGACGGCCCCACGGAAGAGTGGGTCACGGCCGGTCCGGCTACCGCCCAACTCTGCGCTATGCCATCCTTTGCCCGTGGTTGGAGCCAATGTCCCGATGCGCGCCGTTCGCGCGCCCTCGGCGCCGTGCGGCGGAGAATCGTGCGCCCACGCACTCCCGCGCGCCCTGCCACACTACGGGGGCTGTCGTGGAGTCTGGGGTCCGTTGTGAGCGCCGAGGAACAGAACGACTACGGCTACGGCCTCGACTTCGGGCGGTCCGCCGGGGGCGGGTCCGACCGGGGACCTGACGGTCCGGCCGCCGGCCCGGGGGCACCCGGCGGCGGGTCGGGGGCTGCCCTCGGGCCGGTGCCGGCGGGCCAGGTGCCGGACCAGGCCGGGATGCCGGGCCGCGAGACCCTCTCCGCCTCCGCCGCGGCGCTCCCCCAGGGCCGGGTCCCCGGGCAGGCCGGTGCCGGGCGCGGCGGCGTCATCCCGGAGGCCTTCGTCGGCACCGGGGCCCCGGTGCGTCCCACCGTGCCGGCGCCGGCCGATCCCGTCGACGGTGAACGACCGCCCTCCGACGCGGAGTTGACCGCGCTCGTCCGGGCCGGCGACGACACCGCCTACGAGGAGATCTACCGCCGGCACGTGGATTCGGTGCGCCGCTACGCCCGGACCTGCTGCCGGGACAGCTTCACCGCCGAGGACCTGGCGGGCGAGGTGTTCGCGCGCACCCTCCAGGCGCTGCGGGCGGGCAAGGGGCCGGAGTTCGCCGTCCGCGCCTATCTGCTGACCGCGGTCCGGAACGTCGCGGCGGCCTGGACCCGCAGCGAGCGGCGCGAGCAACTCGTGGACGACTTCAGCGTGTTCGCGCAGACCTCGGCCGCCGTGGTGGACCTCGATCTGGCCGACCCGGGCGCCGACGCCTGGGCGATGGCGCTGGCCGACCAGCGCATGGTGATGCAGGCCTACGCCGAACTGCCCGAGGACGACCGGATGGTGCTCTGGCACACCGAGGTCGAGCGGGAGTCCCCCAAGACCGTCGCGGTGATGCTCGGCAAGACCGCCAACGCGACCGCCGTCCAGGCCCACCGGGCGCGCGACCGGCTCGCCGCCGGCTTCCTCCAGGCGCATGTCTCGGGCAGCCAGGACCGGGACTGCGAGGCGTACGCCAACCGGCTCGGCGCGTACGCGCGCGGCTCGCTGCGCAAGCGCGCCTCGGCGGAGGTCGGCCGGCACCTCAAGGAGTGCGACCGGTGCACGGCCGCGTGCCTGGAGCTGTCCGAGATCAACCACGGGCTGCGCGCGCTGCTGCCCGGCGGGGTGCTGGTCTGGATCGGCGTGGGCGGCTTCGGCGCCGCCGCGGCCGCCGTCGGCGGAGTGGCGGCGGTGGGCGGCGCGGCCGCCGGGACCGCGGCCGCCACGGCCGGTGGCACCACCGGTGGTGCGGCCGGTGCCGCGACCGGAACGACGGGGGGTGCCGGGGCCGCAGGTGGTGCGGGAGCCGGGGCCTCCGGCGGGGGCGGGGGCGGGGCGAGCGCCGCAGCGGAGGGTCTGGGCACCGC
>NZ_LGDO01000168.1:0-6586 GCF_001279805.1 Streptomyces sp. XY431 | reverse complement strand
CTCCCCCTCCCCTCCGCCTCCTCCTCCCGCCCGGGCCCCTTCCCCCGCCCTTCCCGTCGCCCCGTCCGCCCTTCGCCCTGCCCCTTTCCTCGGCGGCCCGCCCCCATCGGTGGCGGGCCGCCGGTGGAAGAAGGCCCGCGGCAGCCCTCCGCGCGCCCGGGCGGCCGTAGCCCAGGCCGGTTGGTGGCGGCAAGCCCGGGGTCACCCGGTCGGCCTACCCGTGCCGGCGGTTGGACCGCATCGAGTGGTGGCCGGTGACCGCGCGGCGGGGTGTTCGTTGGTTGCAGCGGCGGGGCCGCGTCCGGCCGCCCGCCAACCGCTCCACACCGCACCACCGATCCGAAGAGGTCCCCTCATGTCCGAGCCCTGGTCCGGGGTGTCCACCACCTCGCAGTACCCCACCGCCGACGGGGCGGCGGCGCCGACCGCCCCGAAGAGCCTGTTGGAGCAGATGCAGGAGCTGCTCGCCTCGGTGACCGCGGACCTCGCCGACCTTCAGGCCATCGGTGCCCGTACCACCTCCCCCGCCCCGACCGCTTCCGCCGGCGGCGAGGACGGCGGGCCCTCCGCCGCCCGCTGACCCGGCGGGTCGAGCCGGAGCACCAGTAACCGCTCCTCGTGCTCCGTCGCCGGTTCGGGGAGGCGTCGGGCCCCGTCCGGCCCGAACGGCTCCCCGGGCCCGCCGTCCGCCGCCCCGCACGGCTCCGCGTCGTTCCCCTCGGGCCGCTCGCCCGTCATCTGTCGTACGGCGTCGAGCAGTTGGTCGACCAGCTGGGTGCACTCCGCTCCCGCGTCGACCCCGTCGATACAGGCCCAGTAGAGGCTCTCGGTGTCGGCCCCGCAGGCCAGCACCACCAGCGTCTCCCCCATGTCCCGCAACAGGCGGCCGAGTTCGTCGAGCATCGGCCCGAACTCCCCGAGCTCGGTGAGCCTTCGGGCCCGGCCGCCCGGCCCGAAGGCGGACGCCGAGGAAGCGCCCTCCTCGGGATGCTCCAGGCAGCAGGCCGCATGGGTGGCCGCCTCGGCCAGCAGTTGCCCGAGGCCGGAGAGCCCCTCCTCCCCCGATCTGGCGAGCCGGGTGGCCACCGCCTCGGTGAGCAGCACGGCCTGCCGGGCCTCGGCCAGCACGTCGGGGACGTTCCTGGTCTCCGCCAGGGCGTGCCGGGCGGTCTTGATCAGTCGCAGCGCTTCCACGGCCGGTCACCCCTTCCGTCGCCCGCGCGGCGCTCTGCCGCGCGGTCACGGTGAGAGGGTGCGACGGGGCGGAGGGGTGGCGCATCCGGACTTCGGAAACCTGTGGACAACCCGGGGGCTGTGGACAACTTCGGTCCCCCGCAGGGGTTATGAGCCGTCCTACGGGTTGACTTCCTCGCCCTCGACGGGGGTGCCGGGGACCGGGAAGCGCAGTTCGTTCCGCTCGATCTTGGCCGCCAGGGCCGTCAGCGGATCGACCCCGACGGCCGTGCAGAACTGGAGCAGGTAGGCGAGCACATCGGCCACCTCGTCCCGCACCCGGTGGGCGCGGTCCGGCTCGGCCATCACGGCGGCCGCCTGCTCGGGGGTGAGCCACTGGAAGATCTCCAGCAGCTCACCGGCCTCCACGGTCAGGGCCGAGGCAAGGTTCTTGGGGGTGTGGAAGGGCTCCCAGCGGCGGGCCGCGGCGAAGTCCACGAGCCGTTGCCGCAGCTCCTCCAGGGTCGGCCCGGCGGGTTCCGTGTGTCGTTCGTTCACCCGTCCAGGTCTACCGCATCGCCCGCCGTCCGGTCGGCCCCGGGGCCCGGCACCCCGGGCTCCGGCGACGCCGACGTCGACCCCGCCGCCGGGCCCGGTCCCGACACCGACCCCGGCACCGCGCCCGATCCCGATCCCGATCCCGGCCCCGAGACCGCCGGCGCACCGTCGCGCACCGCCTGGACCGGCACCCGCGCCGTCTCCGTCCGCAGCACCGTGAACCCCGAGCCCGGATCTCGCCGGCACTCCACCACCGCCACCCCGGCCGGCAGTTCGCCCGGCCCTCCCAAGGCGTCCCGGGCCGCCGCCGGCTCCTGCAGCGTGGCGAGCACCCGCAGCTGGTTGCGCCCCGACATGTCGCGGGCGAGCCGCAGCAGCGAGGCCGCCTGGTCCGTGGAGAGCCCGGCGCCGAGGTCCTCCGCCAGCACGGTGAGCTGCCGCTGCGCCCACGGCACCTCGGCGGCCACGTCGAGGTCCAGCACGGCGGCGCCGGTGAGCAGCACGGCGGCGAAGGCGAGGTGGCGGAGCATGCCGTCGGAGGCCTGGTCGGCCCCGGTGCGGCCGAGGACGCCCTCGTCGAACACGGCGAGCACCCGCCGGTCGGCGCCGGTGCCGCGGTGGGCGAGGTCGAGGCCGAGCAGCGGGTGCGGGGCGGCGGACTGGACGACGCGCAGCAGCTGCCCGAACCGGCGGCCGCACTCGTTGCCGAGCCGGGCGACGACGGCGGAGATGTTGGCGGCCGAGCTGAGCAGCCTGGCCTCCGGGTGGGGGCGGGCCCAGCCCCGCATCAGGGCGGGCACGGGGCAGACGGGGAAGACCTCGCGCAGCGCGGTGAGCAGTTGTTCGGCGGCGGCGAGGACCTTGCGTTCGCCGGGCGAGGATCCGGCAACGCGCAGCGGGATCTGGGCGGTGACCAGGGTGCCGCTGGGGAAGGGGGCGCGGATGTCGCCCTGCCGGGTGTCGTTGTGCCAGCTGACGTTGACACGGTGGTGGCGCAGGTCCTGTTCGCCGGTCTCGACGAGGGTCCGGCCGTCGAGGGTGAGCTGTTCCCTGGCGATGCGGACGGGGCCGTCGGTGCGGATGACGACCTCCAGCGCGATCGGCCCGTCCGGGGAGCGGACGGTGCAGCCGAGGATGAGGGCGTTGCGGCCGTGCGGCACGCACCCGGCGAGGCCGCCGCGGACGGGGGCGGCGAGCGGCCCGGTGGTGCCGGGCCGGCCGTCGAGGGACTCGCCGATCTCCTCGCCGAGGGCGAGTCGGGAGAGGACGGCGAGGGCGTCGAGCGCGTTGGACTTGCCGACGCCGGCGGGGCCGTGCAGCACGGTGAGGGGGGCGAGCGGGAGGGTCGCGCGCCGGTAGGACTTGAAGGAGGTGAGCCGGAGCTCCTCGACGATCGGGCGCCGGGCGGTCGCGGCCGCCGGGCCTGGTTCCGGGGTGCGCTGCTGCGGGTGGGCCGGCACGGCGGGGAGGGTGGCGTCGCGGTTCACCCGTCGGACGTTAGCCGCCGGTCGCGCGGCAGAAACGTGCCTGCCCGGCAGATTCATCCCATCGGGGTGACTCCGGCACGAGGCCGGGACGCCGGGCGGGCGGCCCCGCGCCGCCCCCGCACCGGGGGGCGGCCCGCCGTTTCAGCGCCGGTAGGCGGCGACGGTGACGGACGCCGTCACCTCGACCGGGTCGGGCAGTGCGGCGAGCCGCTCCGCGAGCCGGGCCGGGTCGGTGTGCCAGGCGCTCGGTCCCATGCCGACCACGGTCCGCACGTCCTCGGCGGACAGCCGCATGGTGAACTCGACCTCGCGCCGCCCGGCGGGCGTCAGGTAGGGCCCGAGCTTCTCGTCGATGCGTCGCTGCTTCTCCTCGTCGACCGACAACAGGCCGAGGGTGGCGACGAGTTCGCGCAGGTGCCGGGCGGTGGGCGAGACCAGCAGCAGGGTGCCGCCGGGCCGCAGCACGCGGCGGATCTCGGGTCCGTTGCGCGGGGCGAACACATTGAGGACGAGTCCGGCGGAGGCGTCCAGCAGGGGCAGCGGCCGCCAGGCGTCGCAGACCACAGCGCCGATCCGGGGGTGGGCCCTGGCGGCGCGGCGCAGCGCGTACTTGGAGATGTCGAGGGCGGCGCCGGGCCGGCCGGGCAGGGCGTCCAGGACGTGGGCGAGGTAGTGGCCGGTACCGGCGCCGAGGTCGGCGACCAACTCCCCGGGACTGTCACCACCGGCATCGGCATCGGCGACGGCCGCGACGGCGGCCTCCGCGAGCGCGTCGGCGATCGGCCGGTAGTGGCCGGCGGCGAGGAAGTCGCCCCGGGCGGCGACCATGTCGGCGGTGTCCCCGGTGCCGGTGTGGGCGTCACCCGCGAGCAGGCTGACATAGCCCTGCTTGGCGAGGTCGTGGCTGTGCCCGCCGGGGCAACGCAGGGTGCGCCCGTCGAGGGTGAGCGGCCGCGCGCAGTGCGGGCAGGCCAGGTAGGGCTCGATGTCCTGCAGCAAGGGTCCGTCTTCTCTCGCGGCCCGGTCGTGTGCTCGGGCCGGGAGTGCCAGCCTAACCAGCGGCGGTGCCCGGTCCCGCATCCGCCGGCGCGGGCGTCACGGCGGCGGCGCCGGTGCCGGTGGCGTCCGCCCGCGGGCGAGGGACCCCGGACACCGCCACCCCGGCCGCCGTCCCCGCCGTCCCCGACCTCCCCGCCGCGCCGACGCGCAGGGCGAGCGCGGCGAGCGCCTCGGGCGCCCCGGCCTGCCCCCGGATGCCCGGGAAGGCGTTGACGTCGACGACGACCGGTTCGCCCGGCCCGTCCAGCAGGTCGACGCCGTAGACGTCGAGGCCGAACACCTCACCGGCCCGCAGCGCCACGGCGGCCCGCTCGGCGGACAGCTCGGCGGGCCCGAACCCGTCGGAGCCGTCCGGGAGTTCGGTGTGCTCGGGGCCGGCGAGCTCGGAACGGCGGCGGGCGCAGAACAGCTGCCCGGCGACGACCCACAGCTTCTGGTCCCAGCCGGTGCTCGGCAGGTAGGGCTGGGCGACGACGGGCTCGTCCGGCCATTCCTCGGCGAGGGCCCGCAGCCGGGCCGTGTCGTCGACACGGGCGACGAGGTCGTGGCGGCGGCTGTGCCGGCTCTTGACGACGAGCGGCAGGAGGAGTTCCCCCGCCTCGACCGCCCCGAGCAGTTCGGCGGGGTCGGCGGCGGCGCGGGTGGGCGCGAAGGGCAGTCCGGCCCGCCGGGCGAGTTCGGCCATGGCCAGGCGGTCCTGGCAGAGCTCGGTGGCGGCGGCCGGGTTGACGACGGGCACGCCGCGCTCCTCCAGCCCCCGGGCGAGGGCGAGCCCCGCCGGGGTGTGCGCCTTGAGCAGGTAGACGTCCGCGGGCGGGTCGAACGGCCCGTCCGGACCGGCCGCCGGGTCGAGGGCCTCGACGTGGTGACCGCCCGCGGTCAGCAGCGCGGCGGTCGCGGCGAGCACCGGGTGGTCCGGGTCGGAGGTGATCAGACCGATCCTCATATCGCGCCGCCGACAGGCGCGGCCCCGATGCCACCGACGCCCACACCACCGACGCCCGCACCGCCGACCGCGACCCCACCGCCCCCGAGTCCGCTCGCGACGCCGACGCCGACGCCGGCCCCGACCGCCGCGCCGCCGCCCTGCGCGGGCATCCGGACCGCCCCGGCGCCCAGCCCGACCGCGTCCAGCCCCGAGGCGTCCAGCGCCACCGCGGGGGCCGTGACCGCCGTGCCGGTGCGGGCCAGCCGCAGCACCGCCCGCGCCACCCGCGCGACCGCGTCCGGCACCTGCCGGAAGCTCGGGAAGTCGTTGATGTCGACGACCACCGGACCGTCAGGCCCGAGCAGTACGTCGACTCCGTAGAGGTCGAGCCCGAACACCTCGCCGACCTGCGCGGCGATCCGCGCGACCTCGGCGGGCAGCGGCACCTGCCGCTCCCGCACCCCCTGGTCGGGGTTGAGCGGCGAGCACCGCTCGGTCGCGTACAGCTCGCCGTCGACGCAGTACACCTTGAGGTCGGTACCGGAGTTGGGCACATAGGGCTGGGCGATCAGCAGGCCCTCGCCGGCCAGCAGGGGGCCGAGTTCGGCGAGGTGCCCGGGGTCGCGGACGAGCCGCACGGCCCGCCCGGAGCTGCCGTCGGCGGGCTTGACGACCAGCGGGTACTCGGCCGCGGGGATCTCGGCGAGCCGTTCCCAGCGGGCGGCCGCGTAGGTGACGGGGACGGGCAGCCCCCGGGTGCGGGCGATCACGGAGGCGAGGGCCTTGTCGCGGACGCCGCGGATGGACCGGACGTCGTTGACGGTGGTGAGGCCGACGGCGGCGGCGGCCTCCAGCAGGGTGAGGCCCGGTCCGCCGGAGACGGTCTTGAGCACCCAGGCGTCGTGGCTGCCGGCCCGGACCGCCTCGGAGATCGCCATCAGCGAGTCGCCGGGGCGCAGCACGTCCACCCGGTGCCCCCACGCGGTGAGTTGGCGTACGACGTCGAGCGGCATGCCGTCGTGCCGGTAGTGCTCCTCCACCAGAAAGCAGAGCCTCATGAGCCAGTCATCCCCCTCGCTTCGCCCAGCGCGGACGTCCGCCGTTCACGCCCGGCAGAGCCGTAAAGGCCCCAGGATGCCACGCGGCCCGTACACAAGATCGCCCGGCCTGTAAGCGTTCGGCAACAATCGCGGTGAAATGCCCGGGCCGAACGGCCGCCGGGCCGCCCCGCAGGTCACGTCCGCACGGGAGCCGGGCGGGACCGGTCGGGACGTCCGAAATTCCCGGCGGGAACACGGCGGGCCTGCTTTGATGCACGGCGTGACCTCTCACGTTCCCGCAGCCGCAGCCGCCACCACCCCGACCCCGACCCCGAGCACCC
>NZ_LGDO01000167.1:0-6694 GCF_001279805.1 Streptomyces sp. XY431 | reverse complement strand
CGCTCACCCCGCCCACCCGCATCCCCGGCAACACCTCGATCGGCCGCAACCAGGCCTGGTACTCGCCGAACGGCAAGGTCGTGCTCGCCATGCAGGGCGACGGCAACGTCGTGCTGTACCGCGACGGCAAGGCGATCTGGGTCGCCCAGGGCGCCATGCCCCGCGGCGAGTTCCTGGTGATCCAGGGCGACGGCAACCTCGTCGTGTACGCCGCCGACAACACCCCGCTGTGGAACAGCCAGACCGGCGGCAAGTGGGGCGCCGAGCTGACCATCTACAACGAGGGCGCGATCGCGGTCGAGCTGAACGGCAAGATCCTCTGGACCTCCGCGCCGCCGCAGCCGCCGCAGCTGCCGCCGTGCCCGCCGTGGGGCCCGCCCTACCCCGGCCAGATCATCCCGCCGTGGTGCCCGGCCTGGCCCTTCCCCTCCTAGCAGGGCGGACCGGGGCCCGGCCGGGACCTGCACCCGGCGGGGCACTTACCGGAACACGGTGCCGGAGCGGCGGGACGTACGGGCAGTCGCCCCCGCCGCTCCGGCACCGCCTCCACTCGACAACCCGCGCGTCAGCCGAGCTTCTTCGCACCCTGGACGGCCTTGGCCAGGCCCTCCAGCAGCGGGGCCGCGCCCAGCCAGGAGAACCGCGGCACCGCGTCCCACGGGGTGACCTGGCCGGCCTTGACCGCGGGCAGCGCGGACCAGGCGGGCTTGGCCGCGGGGTCGGCGGGCTGGAGGGCGGTGCTGCGGTTGTCGAGCAGGATCAGGTCGGCCTTGTACTTGCCGGCGTTCTCCCAGCTCAGGCTCTCGAAGTAGCCCTGCGGGTCGAGCGCGTCCGGGACGACGAAGTCGACGCCCAGGTCGCGGAAGTACATCAGGTCGGTGCTGAGCGACGGGTTGGTGACGCAGAAGAGGTCGGCGCTGCCGGAGGCGGCCATCACCTTGAGCCCGCCGGCGGCCTTCGCGGCCTGCCGCAGGGTCTCCGCGGCCGCCTCGAAGCGCGCCTTGGCCTCGGTGACCTGCTTGGCGTTCAGGTCCGCGCCGAGCGACTCGGCCAGCGCGGCGTAGCGCTTGATCGGCTCGGGCAGCGGAACCCGGGCGGTGGTGACGGCGACGCTGGGGGCGAGGGCGAGGATCTTGTCCTTGCTCTCGTCCGGGACGTACCAGAGGGCGTCCGGGTCGTACATGTGGGTGACCAGGAGGTCGGGGTGCAGCGCCGCGTACTTCTCGATGCCGAACTCGCCCCAGGCGTTGCCGACGATGGTGACCTTGTCGATGTCGAGGTTGCCGGCGGCCGGGTCGGCCTTGCCGTCGGCGCGCCTGGTCTCGCCGAAGACGCCGACGATCCGGTCACCGAGCCCGAAGTCGTGCAGGGCGGCGGCGGTGCCGGTGAAGGCGACGATCCGGCGCGGGGTGTTCTTCGCGGTGACGGCCCGGCCCCGGTCGTCGGTGAAGGACCAGGCCCTGCCGTCGGCGCCCCCGCCGTCCGCGCCCTTGCTGCCGCCCCCGCTGCCGCAGGCGGCCAGTGCGGCGCCGAGGCCGGCGGCGGTGAGGAGGGTTCGGCGGGTGGGTCGCCCGGGGGTCGGGAAGCCGGGGTTGGGCATGGGGGTGCCTTTGTTCGGTGGTGGGAGTGGTGAAGGTCCCGGGGTGGGTCGGACCCCGAGCCGAGACCACCTCACCGTCACGCGCGAGGGCCGGGTGGTCGCCGCCGGCGACCCGGGCGAGATCCTCACCGCCGAGCTGGTGGAGGAGGTCTACCGCCTCCCCTGCCGCATCATCCCCGACCCGGAGACCGGCACCCCGCTGGTCGTCCCGGCCGCCCCGAAGCGGAACTGACCGGGCCTGACCGGGCCTGACCGATCGTTTCAGACCGGCTTTCGAAGGCGCCGGAGGCAGATCAGGACAGCACCCGATCCGAACTGTCCGTCAGACCGGACCTCGAACTGTCCGCTCACGGTGGGTCGGTGTCTTCCTGCCTGTGTCTCGCAGCGGCCGGTTGTCCCGGGCGTTCCGTTGTCTCACTGGGCTCGGAGGAGGGCCGCGGCTGCGGTGGTGGGGTAGTGACGGACGCGGTTGCCGTCACGTCGGCTGGTGACAAGTCCTGTTTCGCGGAGCACGGTGGCGTGTTCGGAGGCGGTGGCGAGGGCGACGTCGGTGCGGTGTGCGAGGTCGCTGGTGGTGAGTCCGGGAGCGGCGACGACGGTCCGCAGGAGGGCGGCTCGGGTGCCGCCGAGGAGCCTGCCGAGAGCTTCCCCGTTGCGGGTCCGCGGGTCGGGACGGCCTGCGGTGAGTGGGTGGGCGCTTTGGGGGTCGAAGGGCAGCGGGTACGCCAGGACGGTCGGGCTGCCGGTGTCGTCGCCGAGGCGCACCCGGGGCAGGGGGCCGCAGAACAGCATCGGGGCCAGACGCAGGCCTTGTCCTGCCAGGTCGACGTCCGCGTCGGTCGGGGATCGCACGGTGAGCACGGGTGGTTGCCAGGTGACGGCGGGATGTACCTGGCGGAGCAGGGCGTCGACGCCGTGGCGGGTCAGGAGAGTGCTCTTGTGGGCGATGTCGGCATCCAGCACGGCCTGGATGCGGGGCTCGTACGGGGTGACGGCGATCCGGTTCCAGGCGGTCAGCGCGTCGGTGACGGCGGTCATGGTGTCGCTGTCGCCGTCCGCGAGGCCGCGCACCCAGCTGGGCAGGCGGGTGGTGGTGCCGAGGCGGATGAGGTCAGTGCGGAGCCGGCGCCTGGAGGTGGCGCGGACGGCCTCCACTGCGGCGGCGGTGTCGCCCGGGTCGCCCCGAAGGACCGGGGTGAGGAAGTCCGGGATCCAACCGTGGCCCGGTACGAGGTCGCGGAGCGGGCGGACGGCGGCCGGTATCCGGCCTTGCAGGCCTTCCCGCCACGGTCCGAAACGTAAGTGCTGATCGGTGCGGGAGAGCGCCTGCAGGGCCAGCACGGCCTCGCTCAACGGTGGTGGCGAGTCGTTGAGCGTGACCTTGGACAGGTCCTCGAAAGTGAGATGAAGCCTCAGCACCGCGTCACCCCCGTGTCGTGCCCATCGGCGCCCCTGATGCTACCGGCCGGTTTCGGGCCGCGCCGAAACTCCGTGCGACCCCGTGCGAGCGCTGCCAGGCTCGGTCCTACCGGTTCCGGTACCGGACCACCGACCGTCCGCTCCTGTCAACGAAGACCTCATGCGCCCTCGTTCACCCACCGCGGTCACCGCGGTCCTGGCGTGCCCGGGTCACGGGACCGCGCGCACATGAAGGACTTGAGCCGTTGGCGACAGGAACACCGGGCCAGGAGCGCTCCCGGAAGCCGGAGCGCCGGAAAACCACGAAGGGAACAAGCATGAGCATCGACAGGAAGACCAGGTTCGGCCTCGCCGCCGCGCTCGGCACGGCCGCCGTCCTCGCGTTGGGCGCCAACCCGGCCTTCGCGCAGGAAGGCAACTTCACGGTGGGCAGCGGCTCCTGCGTCGCCATCGAAGAGATCCAGCTCCAGTCGACCAGCACCGGGTGGCACGACTTCATGGAGGCCAACCCGATCCAGGCCTCGGCGACCGACCCCTACTGGTGTCGCTTCAGCCTGATCGACAACGGCCGGGAGATCTGGCACTCGACCGGCGCCGGCTCCGGCTGGTGGTACGACGGACCTGGGCACAGCATGCAGGTGTGCGTCGAACGCTGGTACAACGGCACCCGCCAGACCCACTCCTGCGGTCCGCTCAACTGAGTTCCCAGGCCCGACCGTCGGGCCCCACGCCCCGACGGTCGGGCCTGGCACCTCGTTGGCCGGATGCCCAACTGCTGGCACGCCCAACCCCTCTGACGCCCCGTTGGCCAAGAGCCCAACCCTCCCTCGGGCCCGCCCGGCGCACCGGTCGGGCCCGATGCACCGTCAGTCGTTCTGCCCGGCCGGGGCGTTCGCTGCGGCGTCGGCCGGAGCACCGGCGGGAGCACCGGCCGGCGCCGAGGCCGGGGCGTTGGCCGGAGCGTTGGCCGGGGGGCGGCCCGGGGTGGTGGCCGGGGCCGAGGTCCGGCCGCCGCCGGTGCGGGCGTTGGTCGGGGAACCGGTCGGCGAACCCGTGGGGCTGCCGCTGGCACTGTCGCCGTCCTTCGGGTCCTTCCGGGGTGCCGGGTCGGGGATGTCGGCCATCGGCATGGTCTGCTTGGGCGTCCCGCGCAGGGCCTGGTTCATGGCATCGCGCCAGATCGGACCGGGGCCGTCGGCGCCGAAGACCTCCTTGCGGTACTTGCCGTTGATGGTGATGTTGCGCATCTCCACACCGCCGTTGGGGCCGCCGATCCAGACCGAGGTGGCGAGCTGCGGGGTGTAGCCGCTGAACCAGGCGGCCTTCTTCTTGTCGGAGGTGCCGGTCTTGCCGGCGATCTGGCGGTCCCCCTCCAGGCCGAGGTCGCGGCCGGTGCCGGTCTCGGTGACGCCGTTGAGGACGGCGTTCAGCACCTTGGCGGTGTCCGCGGAGAAGGCCGTCTCGCAGCGGGCGGGCGGGACCGGCACGTCCTTGCCGTCGACGGTGGTGATCGAGGTGACGGCGAGCGGGGCGCAGTACTTGCCGTTGGCGGCGAACGTCGCGTACACACCGGCCATGCTCAGCGGGCTGACCTCCTCGACGCCCAGGCCCATCGCGGGGACCTCCTCCAGCGGCTTGCCGCTCGCCTTGGTGGCGATGCCGAGCTTGTTGGCCATCTGCTTGACCGCGCAGAGGCCGATCTCCTGCTCCATCTGCACGAAGTAGGTGTTGACCGAGAGGGCCATCGCCTCCTTCAGCTGGTACGGCCCCTGCTCGTTCGCCGACTCGTTGGGCACCACCGCCTTGGGCTTGGTGGTGTTCTTCCAGGTGCCCTCGCAGGTCTTCACGGTCGGGTACTCGAGCTTGTTCGGCGAGGCGTACTCCTGGACGGGCGTCAGGCCCGCTTCCAGGGCGGCGGCCACCACGATCGGCTTGAAGGTGGAGCCGGGCTGGAAGCCGTTGCCGCCGCCCATCGCCGCGTCGACGTTGAAGTTGACGACGGTCTGGTTCTTGCTCTCGGAGAGGCCGTACGGGCGGGTCTGGGCCATCGCCAGGATCTTGCCGGTGCCCGGCTCGACCATGCTGGCGGCGGCCGACACCGGGTCGGTGACCCGCACGTTGGAGCTGACCGCGTTCTGGGCGGCGGCCTGCTTGTCCGGGTCGAGGGTGGTGCGGATGTTCAGGCCGCCCTGGTCCCAGAGCTTCTTGCGTTCGGCGGCGGTGGCGCCGAAGACCGGGTCCTGCTTGACCACGTGCCGGACGTAGTCGCAGAAGAAGCCCATGCCCGCCTTGGCGGTGATGCAGCCGTTCTGCGGTTCCTTGTAGTTCAGGCCCAGCGGCGCGGCCTTGGCCTCCTTGGCCTGGTCGGCCGTGATGTGGCCGTTCTCCAGCATCTTGTCGAGCACGGTGTTGCGCCGGTTGAGCGAGGCCTGCGGGTGCGCCTTGGGGTCGTACTGGGACGGGTTCTGCACCAGTCCCGCCAAGGTGGCGGCCTCGGCGACGGTGAGGTCCTTGTTGCTCTTGCCGAAGTACCGCTGGGAGGCGGCCTCGACACCGTAGGCGCCGTTCCCGTAGTAGGTGATGTTGAGGTAGTTGGTGAGGATCTGGTCCTTGGTCAGGTCCTCCTCCAGCTTGATGGCGATCTTCAGTTCCTGGATCTTGCGGCCCAGGGTCTTGCGCTGCGCCTCCCGGACCGCCACCGGGTCGTCGCCGGCCTTCTCGACGTTGACGTTCTTCACGTACTGCTGGGTGAGCGTCGAGGCGCCCTGGGACGTGGTGCCGCTCTCCGCGTTCTTGCTGATCGCCCGGAGCACACCCTTGGGGTCGACGGCGCCGTGCTCGTAGAAGCGGGCGTCCTCGATGTCGACCTGCGCCTGCCGCATCAGCGGGGACATCTGCTCGGCGGTGAGGACGGTGCGGTCGCGCTCGTAGACCTTGGCGATCAGCCCGCCCTTGGCGTCGAAGATCTGGGTCGCCTGGGTCAGCGGCGGCGTCTTGAAGTCGTCCGGAATGTCCTCGAACCCCTCCGCCGTGTTCTTGGCGGACAGCCCGAGCGCACCGACGGCCGGCAGGGCCATGCCCGCCAGCAGCGCGCCGGACACCACACTGACGCCCAGGAAGGTCGCGCTGTGGCGGACCAGCCGCAGCGGCGAGCTCCGGGTCGGCGGCGGCGTCTCGTCCTCGGGCGAGTTCCATATCGGGGGGGTGTTCGATTCCATGTCGGAATGCTAATCCTCGACCGTGGGCGGTCGAACCGGTTTTCCCACAGGATTGTCACAGCAACGCAACAAATCGCGGAAAAAGGGCCCGGCGAGGCGATCGGTGCACGAACTCTATTTCCGCGCCGGAGCTTTCGCACCGGCGCTGCCCGGGGCGGCGGACAGCGCCCGACACTGTATTGATGCCTCGGGCGGGCAGAAAGGTTGCACACGCCCCCGCCCGAACGTGCAGTCGGCCTGCCCGGGCGGGCATCGGGCCTGCTCAGTGGCGGTGGTCGGGTCGGCGGCGGTGGTCGGGTCGGCGGCGGTGGTCGGGTCGCGGGTCGGCGGTGGCGGTGGTCGGGTCAGTGGCGGTGGTGGTTGTCGGGCTGGGCCGGGTCGCCGGGGTGTTCGAGGCCGGGGACGAGGGTGAGGCGGGTGGCGCGGGCGTGGTCGAGGCCGCGGGCGAAGGGGGGGC
>NZ_LGDO01000166.1:0-6699 GCF_001279805.1 Streptomyces sp. XY431 | reverse complement strand
TCCCTTGACTCTGCGGCAAATGGTTTTCCACCCCGGCCCGGGCCGGGGTGGAAAACCATTTGCCGCAGAGTCAAGGGATCGCTACGTTGTGCTCAGACCGAGAAGGACGGCCGCCCGTCGCCGCGGGCCCGGCGGGGGAGAGGAGCGTGCAGCGTGGACACCACCGAGCAGGAGTGGCTCGCCGCCTACGATCCGCGCGCCTTCACCCCGGTCGCCGTCACCGTGGACGTCGTCGCCCTGACCCTGCGCCAGGGCCGGCTGCACGTCCTGCTCGTCGAGCGCGCCCTCCCGCCCTACCAGGGGCGCTGGGCCCTGCCCGGCGGCTTCCTGCGGGCCGGTGAGGAGAGCCTCGACGACGCCGCCGCCCGCGAGCTGGCGGAGGAGACCGGCCTGCCCGGCACGGTCGGCGCCGAGGCCGCCCTCAGCCGGATCCACCTCGAACAGCTCGGCAGCTACGGCGTACCCGACCGCGACCCGCGGATGCACGTCATCTCCGTCGCCTACCTCGCCTTCGCCCCCGACCTGCCCGACCCGCAGGCCGGCAGCGACGCGGCCCACGCCGCCTGGCACCCCGTCACCGACCTCGACCTCCGGCCCGCCGGCCGGTCCGAGTCCGCCGGTGCTCCCGCCGACACCCACGGGGGTGGCGTCGGCGGGAGCACCGGCCCCACCGACCCGGGGCAGCACGCCGGGCCCGCCGGTCAGGCCGAGCCCCCGGCCGTCGGGGCGCCCACCCCGATCGAGCTCGCCTTCGACCACGCCCGGATCCTCGCCGACGGCCTCGACCGCGCCCGCGCCAAGATCGAGTACAGCCCGCTGGCCACCGCCTTCCTCCAGCACGACTTCACCATTCCCGAGCTGCGCGCCGTCTACGAGGCCGTCTGGGACGAGAAGCTCCACCCGGGCAACTTCCACCGCAAGGTGCTCTCCGTCCCCGGTTTCGTCGAGGGCACCGGCACCACCACCGAGCGCGGCGGCGCCCGCGGCGGCCCCCGGGCCCGCACCTACCACGCCGGCGACGCCAGGCTGCTCCACCCGGCCCTCCTCCGCCCCGCCCAGGGCGAGCAGTCCGAGGAGTCCTCGCACCAGCCGCCCCAGGAGCCCTCCCCGGGCCGGACCACCTGACCACCACCCCGTTCCCGGCCGCCCGCACTACCATCCGGCCATGACGACTCAAGAGGCCGGCACCGTGCGCCAGCAGCCCAACTCCCACTGCCACTTCTGCGGATCCCCCTACCCGCCCGGCACCGACGGCTGGCCCCGGACCTGCTCCGGGTGCACCGAGATCAGCTACCGAAACCCGCTGCCCGTCGTCGTCACCCTCCTCCCCGTCACCCAGGGCGACAGCGCCCCCGGCCTCGTGGTCATCCGCCGCACCATCGAGCCCGGCTACGGCGAACTCGCCCTCCCCGGCGGCTACATCGACTACGGCGAGAGCTGGCAGCAGGCCTGCGTGCGCGAGCTGCGCGAGGAGACCGGCATCCTCGCCGAGCACACCGACATCACCCTGGTCGCCACCGACTCCGACACCCGCGGCGGCTTCCTCTGCCTCTTCGGCCTCCTCCCCGCCCGCCCGCTCACCGCCCTCCCGCCCTCCGTCCCCACCGACGAGACCGACGGCTGGCAGCTCTCCACCCCCGAGACCCCGCTCGCCTTCCCCTTCCACACCCGTGTCTCCCGCTCCTGGTTCAACGGCGAATTCACCCGCCCCTGACCAGCGACGGCCGCGCCGGGGAGACCCTGGCGCCCCGGCCGCTCACATGGCAGGGTCTGCACCGACAGCCCCCAACCGGACGCGGGCCCTGCCACAAGCGACCCCGTCCGCCCTCATCACCGGCCGGGAGACCACCACCGTGAGCACCCCACCCCAGGACCAGCCGCTCTGGCGCCCGAACCCCGAGCGTGCCGCCGGCACCGGGATCGTGGCCTTCCAGGCCTGGGCCGCCCAGCACCACGGCGCCCCGGCCGCCCCGCTCGCCCCCACCGCCTCGGACGCCGAGGCCGCCGCCCGCTACGCCGCCCTGCACGCCTGGTCGGTCGAGGACCTCGACCGCTTCTGGACCGCCGTCACCCAGTGGTTCGACGTCCGCTTCACCCAGGCCCCCGACGCCGTCCTCGCCGACCCCGCGATGCCCGGCGCCCGCTGGTTCCCCGGCGCCCGCCTCAACTACGCCGAGCACGCCCTGCGCGCCGGCGAGCAGGCCGAGAACGCCGACCGCCCCGCCGTCCTCCACCTCGACGAGACCACCGACGAGCCGCTCGTCCTCACCTGGGCCGAACTCCGCCGACAGGTCGGCTCCCTCGCCGCCGCCCTGCGCGCCCGCGGCGTCCGCCCCGGCGACCGCGTCGGCGCCTACCTGCCCAACATCCCGCAGGCCGCCGTCGCCCTCCTCGCCACCGCCGCCGTCGGCGCCGTCTGGACCAGCTGCGCCCCCGACTTCGGAGCCCGCAGCGTCCTGGACCGCCTCCAGCAGATCGAGCCGGTCGTCCTCTTCGCCGTCGACGGCTACCACTACGGCGGCAAGGACCACGACCGGACCGAGGTCGTCGCCGAACTCCGCCGCGAACTCCCCACCCTGCACACCGTCGTGCACGTCCCCCTGCTCGGCGCCCCCGCCCCCGAGGGCGCCCTGGCCTGGGACGACCTGACCGCCGAGGACACCGAGCCGGTCTTCGAGGCCGTCCCCTTCGACCACCCGCTCTGGGTCCTCTACTCCTCCGGCACCACCGGCCTGCCCAAGGCCATCGTCCAGAGCCAGGGCGGCATCCTGGTCGAGCACCTCAAGCAGGCCGGCCTCCACCTCGACCTCGGCCCCGAGGACCGCTTCCTCTGGTACACCTCCACCGGCTGGATGATGTGGAACTTCCTCCTCGCCGGCCTCCTCGTCGGGTCCACGGTCGTCACCTACGACGGCAGCCCGGGCCACCCCGACACCGGCGCCTTCTGGTCCGTGGCCGCGCGCACCCGCGCCACCGTCCTCGGCACCTCCGCCGCCTACGTCATCGCCAGCCGCAAGGCCGACCTCCACCCCGGCCGGGACCTCGACCTCTCCGCCGTCCGCTGCCTCGGCACCACCGGCTCCCCGCTGCCGCCCGACGGCTTCCGCTGGATCTACGAGGAGGTCAAGGAGGACGTCTGGCTCGCCTCCGTCAGCGGCGGCACCGACGTCTGCTCCTGCTTCGTCGGCGGCGTCCCCACCCTCCCGGTCCACCTCGGCGAGATCCAGGCCCCCAGCCTCGGCGCAGCCGTCGAGTCCTGGGACGTCAACGGCCGCCCGCTCACCGACGAGGTCGGCGAACTCGTCGTCACCAAGCCCATCCCGTCCATGCCCACCGGCTTCTGGAACGACCCCGAGGGCACCCGGTACCACGACAGCTACTTCGACGTGTACCCCGGCATCTGGCGCCACGGCGACTGGATCACCGTCACCTCCCGCGGCACCGTCGTCATCCACGGCCGCTCCGACTCCACCCTGAACCGCCAGGGCGTCCGGATGGGCTCCTCGGACATCTACGAGGTCGTCGAGCGCCTCCCCGAGATCGCCGAATCCCTGGTCATCGGCCTGGAGGAGCCCGAGGGCGGCTACTGGATGCCGCTCTTCGTCGTCCTCGCCCCCGGCGCCGAGCTCGACCAGGACCTCATCGGCCGCATCCGCACCTCGCTGCGCACCGAGCTCTCCCCGCGCCACGTCCCCGACGAGGTCATCGCCGTCCGCGGCCTGCCGCACACCCTCACCGGCAAGCGGATCGAGGTCCCGGTCAAGCGACTGCTCTCCGGCACCCCGCTCGACCAGGCCGTCAACCCCGGCTCCGTCGACAACCTCGACCACCTGCGCTGGTTCGAACAGCTCCGCCAGGAGCGCGAGCGCGCCGCCGCCGAGTGACCGACCCCCCTGACATGCCGAAGGGGCCCGCTCCACCACCTGGTGGAGCGGGCCCCTCGCTGTGTTCCGTCGCAGTGTCCCGTGACCGCTACTCGCCCGACAGCACCTGCTGCGCCGCGGCCCGCGCCTCCTCGGCACTGTCCGCCGCCCGCGCCGCCTCGGCGGCCCGGCGGCACTGCGCCAGCGTGTACTTGGCCAGCGCCGTCCGCACATAGGGGATCGACGCCGCGCCCATCGACAGGCTGGTGACACCGAGACCGGTCAGCACCACGGCCAGCAGCGGGTCGGAGGCCGCCTCGCCGCAGACACCGCAGCTCTTGCCCTCGGCCTGCGCGGCCTCGGCGGCGAAGGCGATCAGGTCCAGCAGCGCCGGCTGCCACGGGTCCTGCAGCCGCGCCAGCGCACCGACCTGGCGGTCCGCGGCGAAGGCGTACTGGGCCAGGTCGTTGGTCCCCAGGGAGAGGAACTCGACCTCCTGGAGGATCGAGCGCGCCCGCAGCGCGGCCGACGGGATCTCCACCATCGCGCCGAACTTGGCGCTCAGCCCGGCCTCGCGACACGCCTCGGCGAAGTCCTTGGCGTCCTTGCGGTCGGCCACCATCGGGGCCATCACCTCGAGGTGCACCGGCAGGCCCTCGGCGGCCGTCGCCAGCGCCCGCAGCTGGGTCCGGAGCACCTCGGGGTGCTCCAGCAGGGTGCGCAGACCGCGCACACCGAGCGCCGGGTTCGGCTCGTCGGCCGGGGTCAGGAAGTCCAGCGGCTTGTCCGCGCCCGCGTCGAGCACCCGGACCACGACCCGGCCCTCCGGGAACGCCTCCAGCACCTTGCGGTACGCCTCGACCTGCTTCTCCTCGGTCGGCGCCTTCGCCGAGTCGTCCAGGAAGAGGAACTCGGTGCGGAACAGACCGACACCCTCGGCGCCCGCCTCCAGCGCGGCCGGCAGGTCGCCCGGACCGCCGACGTTGGCCAGCAGCGGCATCCGGTGCCCGTCCGAGGTCGCGCCCGGGCCGGAGGAGGCGGCCAGCGCCGCCTTGCGCTCGGCGGCGATCCGGCGCAGCTCCTCCTGCTTCTCCGCGCTCGGCTCGACCAGCACGTCACCCGAGCTGCCGTCCACCGCGACGACCGTGCCCTCGGCCACGTCGGACGCCCCCGGCAGCGCGACCACGGCCGGTACGCCCATGGCCCGCGCCAGGATGGCGCTGTGGCTGGTCGGCCCGCCCTCCTCGGTCACGAAGCCGAGCACCAGCGTCGGGTCCAGCAGCGCGGTGTCGGCCGGCGCGAGGTCCCGGGCGAACAGCACGTACGGCTCGTCGCTGTCCGGCACACCCGGCATCGGCACGCCGAGCAGACGCGCGACGATCCGGTTCCGCACGTCGTCCAGGTCGGCGACCCGGCCGGCCAGGTACTCCCCGGCCGAGGCGAGCAGCGCCCGGTAGGCGGCGAAGGCGTCGTAGACGCCGCGCTCGGCGCTGCTGCCGACCGCGATCCGGCGGGAGACGTCGGCCATCAGCTCCGGGTCCTGCGCCATCAGCGCCTGGGCCTCCAGCACGGCCTGGGCCTCGCCACCCGCCAGGTTGCCGCGGGCGATCAGGTCCGCGGCCACGGCCTCGACGGCTGCCTGGGCGCGGGCCTGCTCGCGCGGAGCGTCCTCGGTCGGGATCTGGGTGGCCGGGGGCTCCAGCACCGCGGTACCCATGTGCCGCACCTGGCCGATCGCGACTCCGTGGCTGACACCCACGCCTCGCAGCGTCTTCTCCATGTCTTTCTCCGTGAGAGAGGCGGCCCCGCCGGGTACCGCTGTGTGCCGGGCCGCCCCGACCGGAGCGGTGGGGCGGGTGTGTCCTGTAAGAGGGGAGAGGTCAGCTCCAGCTGAACAGGGCGTCGCCGACGGCGACCTCCCCGCTCTCCAGCAGCTCGCCGAGCGAGTCGGCAGCGGCCTCCAGCGCGACGATCGGCGAGATCGGCGACTTGCCGGCGGCCTCGACGGCGGCCGGGTCCCACTTGATGACGGCCTGGCCGCGGGTGACGGTGTCGCCCTTGTTGACGAGCAGCTCGAAGCCCTCGCCGTTCAGCTGGACGGTGTCGATGCCCAGGTGGGTCAGGACCCCGTGCCCGTCCGCGTCGACGACGACGAACGCGTGCGGGTGCATCGAGACGACCACGCCGTCGACCGGGGCAACGGCCTCGGTCGGCCGACGCACCGGGTCGATCGCGGTGCCGGGGCCGACCATCGCACCCGAGAACACGGGGTCCGGCACGCCGGCGAGCCCTACGACCCGGCCGGTCAGCGGCGACGTCACAGTGGTCATGGATGAGCCTCCCAAGTGCGCAGTACAGGCGAGCGGCCGCGAACGCGGCGGGGTGATCGACTGAAGCCTAAATCATGTCAACTTCGGACATCCGCTGACATTCCGGGTGGTCGGCCATGCCGTCCGCCCCCACCAGTCAGTCATCTCGTCGACCACTAGTGGTCTAGTCCTCTTGGCCGATGCGCCGCACTCTACAGGCATCTTGGCGAATCGGGACCATTGCTGTATATGCTCGCGAGAGCAACAAATCACGCGTCCGACCGGGTGACACCGGCGCGGCCCGATTCGCGCTCGGCCCGACGACCCGCTATGGTTGGTCGAGTCGCCGCAAGTCGACGGTTAACACCAGATTTCAGAAACGAAAAGCGCCGGTTAAACAACGGCAAACGGATCTGATACGCTGGAATCACGAAAGAACGAAGCGCCCGGAGGGCCGGTGTGAAAGCCGCCTGAAGGAAGTGTCCGTTCCTTGAGAACTCAACAGCGTGCCAAAAGTCAACGCCAGA
>NZ_LGDO01000165.1:0-6828 GCF_001279805.1 Streptomyces sp. XY431 | reverse complement strand
TCGTCCCCAGACAGCGAGATCACCACGGCAGAAGGCCCAGGATGCGACACCATAAAAGGGTATCAACTTACCCTCGTGATTTGTGGCGCATCACACTAGAGTTCGTCGGGATCGACCCCAACACGGAGCACGAGGGCTCGCCCACCGTCTGGGTGGACAAGGAAGAGCGGGAGCTGGTGTTCCAGGGCTGGGAGGGTGGTGCCGAGTTGATCGAGCACATCAGCTCGACCAGCTGGGCCGAGGGCCATGCTCCCGGCATCCCCCAGGGCGAAGGGGTGTTCCGCATCCCGGCCCGCATGGTCCCGATCATCAGGAAGGCGTGCGATGACGCAGAACGTGCCGGACTTCTCTGACCTTCTGGCCGGCGCCCGGTACTCGGCGGTCCACCTGGAGATGCGGGACACCTATGCCGGGCAGGACAGCGGCCGGTTCGCCGAATTCCAGCGCACCGGTATCGCCGACCTGGACCCCGACTCGCCGTTCTGGACACCCTGGACGTCGATGATCCGGGAAGCCGTCGGCCGTGGTGTGGCGATCCGCCGGGCGCGAATCGTCTCCGAGCCCGTGACCGACTACGTCAGGTACGAGCACACCCTGACCGTGGCCAACGTGAGCATCGGCGAACACGTCCGCTGGCTGCCCCGCAGCCTGGCCTCGGACATCGCTCTGCCGGGCAACGACTTCTGGCTGTTCGACGGCAGGACCGTCCGGTTCAACCACTTCACCGGCACGGGGGCGTGGGCCGATCCGAGGGTGGAGATGCGCGAGGAGCCCGCCGTGGCGAAGCTCTGCACCGACGCCTTCGAGGCGGTCTGGGAGCGCGGCACCGACCACGAGAAGTACACCGTCTAACCCCACATCAGGACGACCGGCTCATGCCCTCCTCTCCCTCCTCCAGTGCCCAGGCGGCCCGTGTCGCCGTCGCCGCGCGTCTGCGCGAGCTGATGCTGGACGCCAGGCTCGAAGGGCGGGAGCTGGCCGTCCGGTGCGGATGGAACCCGTCCAAGACCTCACGCATCATCAACGCCAAGACACCCCCGTCCGACGCGGACATCAAGGCGTGGTGCCGGGCCTGCGACGCCGAGGACCAGGCCGCCGACCTCATCGCCACCTCCCGCGCGGTGGAGTCGATGTACATGGAGTGGCGCCGACTGCACCGCGCCGGGATGCGCAAGACCCAGGAGACCCTCCTGGCCGAGTACGAGCAGACGGCGCTGACCCGCGTCTACGTCTCCAACGTCGTCCCCGGCTTCTTCCAGACCACCGCGTACGCGACCGCCCTGCTGCGCATGATCCGGCAGTTCCAGGGCTACCCCGACGACGTCACCGAGGCGGTCGCCGCCCGTGTCGCCCGCAGCCGCTTCCTCTACGAGGGCGGCCACCGCTTCGTCGTCATCATGGAGGAAGCGGTGCTGCGCCACCGGGCCGGAACCCGGGAGACGATGGCCGGCCAGCTGCGCCATCTGCTCGCGGTGCTGCCCCTGCCTTCCGTCACCCTCGGGATCATCCCCGCCGGGGCCGAGCGCACCGTGTGGCCACTGGAAGCCTTCTATCTGCACGACAGCCGGCGCTCCGTCGTGGAAACCCTCACTGCCGAGATCAACGTGGTGCAGCCGCGTGAACTCACTGACTACGCACGTGCATTCGAGGAGCTGGCGAAAATGGCCGTCTACGGGCCGGCCGCGAAGGACATCATCACCGCGGCCCTCGCCGACTTCGCGTGAAAGCCTGCAATCGCATGCAACTGCGTTGAGCGTGCATGCCGTTACTCCCTACCGTCGATCCCGTCGCCCGCCGCGACGGACCGGACACCCGGCTCCTCGGCGGGCGATCCGGGGCCGCTGCGCGGGCCCGCCCCCCGTCGGGTCCGCGCAGCCGTCACCGCCGACGAGAGCGGAGTACCGCCGTGGCCGCGCACCCCGTAGACCGCCCACCGGCCGCGGCCGCCGAGGCCCCGGCACGTCCCGGCACAGCCGACCGCGTGGAGGCGCTGCTGCCCTACGAGCCGCAGTCCGCCGCCGCGGCCCGCCGCCTGGTGCGCACCGTCCTGCGGGGCTGGGAGCTGGAGGACCTTGTCGAGGCGGCCGAGCTCGTCGTGAGCGAGCTGGCCGGCAACGCCGCGAAGACCGGCTGCCGGCTGGAGATGACGGTCACCGTCGCGCGGATCACCGACCGGGCCGTGCGGATCAGTGTCCGCGACGGCTCCCGGATCCTGCCATGTCTGATCGACGCCGGTCCCGCCGCCCAGTGCGGCCGCGGCATGGCCCTGGTCCACCACCTCACCGGCGGCCACTGGGGTGCCACCCCCGAGCCGTACGGCAAGACCGTCCATGCCGATCTACGTGTCCGGCCGCCGGACGGCTGACGGCTGGCGCGTGCTCCGGGCCGCCACGGTCCCGCCGCCGGCCGTCCCCGGCCGGGGGCGTTGTGCTGTTCCCGCCCGCCGTACCGCCGGGGTGGGGGACCAACGGCGGATGACCGTCGATCTGACCGTGTCCGGCCGACCTGCGGCCGCAGGCGCCGGACGACGTCCGCCGGGCGTTCCGGGGGCCGGTTCTAGCGGACGTGGTTGATGAAGACGCGGGATCCGTCGTGGAGGTCGATGGTCGCTCCGTGGCCGACGGCGGGCGGGGCGGGGCGGGTGGAGTAGAGGTCGGCGGAGGCGATCTCGCCCGGGTCCGCCGCGAGCCACTGGGCGACGAGGGCGCGTTCGACGGTGGCGGGGTCGGCGGTGAGGTCCGGGGCCTCCATCGACGGTGGCTTCTCTCCCAGGACGGGAGCCGGGTAGTCCCCGCCGGCCAGGTTTTCGCCCGGGGCGCTTGTGACGGCGATCTGCCAGTGCGACGTGCGGCCGGCGGCCTCGACGGCGATCCCGAAGGGGTGGCTGGTGCGGCCGATGTCCGCGAACGTCCTCGCCGAGGCTCCGGGGAGTGCGGCCGCGGCGTCGAGGAGCATGTGCTGGACGCGGGCAGGGCGCATGGAGGGGTCCGTCCGTAGGCGGGGTCGGCGTCACGCTACCGGCCGCGGTCCCGGGTGCTCCCGAGGCGGCCGCGAGGCTGACGTTTGATCACTCCGGCAGCTTATCGAACAATAGTTCTATGACCGATTCCGTCCCCTTCTCCCGCCCGGCACGCCCGGTTCCCGTGCCGGGTGACGCCGAGCGGGCGCCGCGCGAGCCGATGACACTGCCCGGCGCCTCGCGGGATGTCCGCAGGTGGCGGCTGGTGGAGATCCGGCTCGGCGGCGAATGGCGGCAGGGGATGCTCACGGTCTGGCGCCGGCCGCCCGGCAGTGCGGTCTGGGTCGTCCACGTGCGGTGGGACGACGACGCGACCGCCAAGGGCGAGCCCTGGGGCTGGTTCGTGTTCGACGAGAAGACCGTGCGCCCGCTGCCCGAACCGAACGACCGGCCGCCCGTCCGGGCGCCGTTCCACGGGGTGTGGCGCGATGCGCTGACGGTGCCGTCCGAGCTCGCGGGTGCGCCCGACCCGGACGGGGCGGACCGGTGCTGGCGCCTGGCGTGGGTACGGGCCGGGGGAGGATGGCGTTCGGGCCTGGTCACGGCCCGCCGCCGCCCGGGGCCGGACGTGCCGTGGATCGCCTTTGTGCGCTGGGGTGAGGACAAGCAGAGCTCCTGGCTGCTCTACGACCCGGCCGCGGTGCGGATCCTGCCCCGGCCGAAGAACCGGGCACACCCGACGGACCTGTCGGGGCGGCGCCAGCGGGCGAGCGCGGACATCCGGAGCCGGGGGTGACCGCATGAGCGTCGCTGCCGCCCCGGACATGCCGGGGGCGGAGCCGGCCCTGCCCGTGCCCGACCTGGAGGAGGAGCGCAGACTCAGACTGGCGGACCTCCTGGAGGAGACCAGCCCGGCCACCCGCCGCGCGCGTATCGAGGCCGCGACCCGCCCGCGCAGAATCGCCCGGGCCGGGCCGATCGGCGCGCCGGTGTCCTCGTCGACGAGCACGATCCCCACCAGCCGCCCGCCCAGGCTCTGCCCGGTGCGCCCGCGCTCGGCCCACTGCAGCACCAGCCACCCGCCGCCCACCACCCAGAACCCGCCCGACAGCCGGAGACCGCGCCGGAGTCTTGCGCCTGGCCGTCGTGGTCGGCCGCAGTACGGCGCCGTGGGCCGGCTGTGGGCGGGCGAACCGCCTGGACGAGGACGGGCTGCTCTTCGTCGACGAGGTCGGCCCCGCCCGGCTCTGCGCCGCGACCGGCTGCACCGGTCGGCCATGGAACCGGGGCCGCGGAGCCAGAGCGGCACCGCGCTGACCGCCCCTAGGGCGTTTCTTTCCGATCATCGGATCGTTGGTCCGGTGTGCCGTTGACTGACGCGCAGTGGGCGCGGATAGAGCCGTTGTTGCCGGATCGGACGCCGAAGCGGGGCGGGCGGTGGCGTGATCACCGCGAGGTGATCGACGCGATCGCGTGGAAGTTCCAGAGCGGCTCGCAGTGGGTGCACCTGCCGGAGAAGTACGGCTCGTGGAAGGGCGTCTACACCCGGCTGCGGAACTGGGCGATCGACGGTACCTGGGAGCGGGTCTTCACCGCCCTGCTCGCGCAGGCGGACGCGGAGGGCGACCTGGACTGGGTCGTCGCGGTCGATTCCACGATCGTGCGCGCGCACCAGAACGCGGCCGGGGCCCGCCAAAAGGGGCCCCGGCCGACGAACCCGCCCACCACGCGATCGGGCGCTCCCGCGGCGGGCTGACGACGAAGATCCACCTCGCCGCGGACGGCCGTTGCCGCCCACTGTGCTTCCATCTCACGCCCGGCCAGGCCGGCGACGCGCCCGCCTTCGAGCACGTCATGGCCGCACTGCGCGTTCCGAGGCCGATCGGGCGGCCACGAACCCGGCCCCTCGTGGTCCTGGCGGACCGGGCCTACTCCTCGAGAGCCATCCGCGAACACCTGCGCAGACGCGGGATCCGGGCGGTGATTCCGCAGCCCGCCGACCAGATCGCCAACCGCAGACGCAAAGGCCGCCACGGCGGCCGCCCGCCGGTCTTCGACCGCGAGGCCTACAAGCAACGCAACACCGTCGAACGGTGCATCAACCGACTGAAGAACTGGCGCGGCCTGGCCACCCGCTACGAGAAGACCGCCACCGTCTACCAGGCCGGACTTCACATCGCCGGCATCTTCATCTGGTCTGCCCGCTGATCCAAAAGAAACGACCTAGCGGCCCCGGTTCCTTCGCCGGGGCGGGACGCGCCGCACAGGGTGTCTATGCGGGCAGCCACTGAGGCCACCAGGCGGGGATATTGCCGACCGAGCAGAGGCCGCTGTCGCTGACTGTTCCGGGGACGGTTCCGATCCAGGCGAATTGGAGCCAAGCCATCGCGATGAGGGCAAGCGCCGTCGCTGCTACGGGCGCCAGTGTGGATATTCCTCTCCGGTCCGATCTGCGGACGGCGGCGTGTGCGGTTCCGTAGGCGACAAGCGCGATAAATAACCCCGCGGCGATCGATAGGGGGAGTTCATAGTGCCGAATGCTGCCCCAATTCGCGTACTCGTCCTGGTACGAGCCGCAGTATCTGCGGGCCGCGTCCGAGAGTTTCCATGAGCCGGCTCCGCCGGCCAGTCCCATGAGGGTTACCAGGCAGCCTGGCGTGCAACTTGCTCCCGAAAACTTGTCCACCTCCCCAAGGACGCACGACGACGGGCCGCGGTTCCCGGACGGTGGAGAAGCTTTTCTGGACCGCCGGGCTGGGCGCCTGGCGGCGCACCAGGTTGGCATGCCCCAGGAAAAACTTCCCATCAATACACTCTTCACCTTGACTTTAATCAGGGCAAGTCGGGATCTGGGGCATATTTCAGCATGTTCAATTATCTGCCGCGCGTTGCCCTGGCCTCTTGGATCTAAACTCAAATAAACCGTTTAATTGAGATCGGGTGTGTGCGTATGGTCGATCGTATCCGGTGCGGGGTTCGGCCGGGCGGAAACTTCTAAATTCTGGGGAATGTATGAGGTTTGTTACGCGTGCGGAGTGGGGTGCCCGTCCGCCGGCGAACGGGCACCCCGAGGTCCTGACGAACAAGGGCGTCAAGATCCACTACTTCGGGTCGCTGTTCGTCGGGGTCGAGCACAGCCAGTGCCCGCGCAAGATGCGCGAGACCCAGGCCGAGCACATGGACGGGAACGGCTGGGCCGACATCGGCTACAGCCTGGCCGTCTGCCAGCACGGCTACGTGTACGAGGGCCGCGGCAAGAACGCGCAGAACTCGGCCAACGGGAACCCGGAGCTGAACCGCGAGCACTACGCGGTGCTGGCGTCGTCGGCAGTTCCATCATCACCGACCCGAGCAGCGTCCAGATCACCGGCATCCAGGACGCGATCGCCTATCTGCGCCGGCACGGCGCCGGCAACGAGGTCCGCGGCCACCGCGACGGCTACGCGACCCAGTGTCCCGGCGGCCCGCTCTACCAGCTCGTCCAGGCCGGCACGCTCGACCCCGGCACGCTCTACGACGGCGGCACCCACACCGTCCAGGTCGGCGACAGCCTGGAGAGCATCAGCCTGAAGTACAACATCCCGAAGATGTACATCATCGCCGTCAACAACCTGCAGGCCCCCTATGACCTGATGGTCGGACAGAAGGTCAAGGTTCCGGCCCGCGGGGTCAACCTCGGCGAGGGCGTGCCCGAGGGCGGTGACGGCGGAGGCGAGACGCCGACCCCCACCGGCTACACCCCCTTCCCTGGGACCGAGTGGTTCATGTCGAACCCGAACAGCCCGATCGTGACGGCGATGGGCCAGCGTCTGGTCGAGGAGGGCTGCGGGAAGTACACGAGTGGTCCGGGGCCGCAGTGGTCGCAGACC
>NZ_LGDO01000164.1:0-6880 GCF_001279805.1 Streptomyces sp. XY431 | reverse complement strand
CTCCCCGCCCCTGCCGCTCCCGCCCCGGCCGCGGCGTCCGACCCGGCCGGCCGGACGGGTACCCCCGGCCAGGCCGCGATCCTCGGCATCACCTGCGGACTGGTGCTGCACGGCGACACCGGCCACGCCTCGCTGGTCGTCGAGCCGACCGGGCCGGTCGGCCGGCCCGGCAACACCACCGGCGAGGACGAGTTCCTCGACCTGCTCCAGGACGCGGGCTTCCAGCCGGTCGCCGACCTCGACAAGACGCCGGACCAACTGCCCGGCTGGTCGGTGCTGGTGGCGATGGGCAAGCTGCACGCGATCCTCCAGCCGGCCGCGGCCGGGGGCAGCACCGGCTGGTGGCAGGCCCACCAGCCGCTCCAGGTGACCGATGCCTGGCGGTTCGCCGCCAACCAGCTCGGCGAGGTGACCATGTACGCCGTCCCGGCCGGGACCGTCGGCCGGCAGCCGCGCGAGGACCTGCTGCGCCAGGCGCTGGAGCGCGCGGTGGCGCTGGGCCAGGTGGTGTCCGCCTCCCTCCCGCTCGCCGGCACCTGAGCCGCGCCCGGGGCCGCCGACCGGACCGCCCGCCGGTGGGGGCCGCCGCCCGAACGCGGCCCCCACCGGCGGCAGCCGGGGACGGCACCCCCCCGGCGCCCCGCCCGGCCCGGCCCCGCCCGGCCCCCGGCAGGCGGCCGCCGCACCCCGCATCCCCCGGCGTCCTCACTCGTTGGGCCCTGCGTGTACAGCTACGACGTCCCCGCAGCCCCCCGGCGGTCCGCCGCCTCCCGCGCGATCCCGGGCATGCGCCCGTCGTACGACGCCGAGCACCCGCACTCGGCGACGCCGATCTACGACGAGCTGTACTCCGAGTACCGGCGCCTCTTCCGCGCCCTGCCCGGCGACCGCTCCGGTGAGGAGGACCTCGCCTTCGCGGGCTTCGCCGTCCGCGACACCGGCCCGGGGCGCGCCGACCACCGGACCGACCACCGCGGCTACCCCCCGCAGCACCAGGCGTTCCAGACGTACGGGGGCCAGGCGATCGGCCTCCCCCAGTTCATGCCGAGCCAGCCGGGCAACCCCGACCACCCCGGCCCGGCCGAGCACCACGGCCACACGAGCCACACCGGCCACCAGGGCCCGCACAGCCAGCACGGCCACAGCGGACTCCCCGCCCTCCCGGCCCAGATCCACGCACACGACCAGGGCCACACCCACGGAGGCCACCCCGGCCACGCGCCGAGCCCGTACGCGACCGGCTTCCACCCCGTCGCCGCCCCGGCCCACCCCCATGCACCGGCCCCGGCCCAGTTCGGCACCGGCCAGGGCTGGGTGGCGGCCGGCTACCTCGGCTCCGTCCCGCACCCGATGGCAACGCACCTGCCCGCGCCCGCCCCGGTGACGGTCCCGGTCCCGGCCCCCGTGCCGACCGTGGGCACCGCCTACGGCCCCGGCGGCGGCCCCGGCGCGACCAGCGGCGGCCGCCACCGCAGCCTGCTCTCCCTCCCCCCGGGCCGCAGCGGCGACCACCACTGACCCACCGCACCCCGCGACCCGCACCCCGACTCCGGCCGCACACGACGAAGGACCCCGCCACCCGGTCCGAAGACCGGCCGACAGGGCCCTTCCCCACGGCTTCCGCCCCGGCTCACCGCATCAGCGGCTCCACCGGAGCGTCACCCGTCACTTCTTCCGGCTGCGCTTCTCCCGCACCCGCACCGAGATCGAGATCGGCGTCCCGACGAAGCCGAACTCCTCGCGCAGCCGGCGCTCGATGAAGCGCCGGTAGCCCGCCTCCAGGAAGCCCGAGGCGAACAGCACGAACCGCGGCGGCCGGGTGCCCGCCTGGGTGCCGAACAGGACGCGCGGCTGCTTGCCACCGCGGATCGGGTGCGGGTGGGCGGCCACCAGCTCACCGAGGAAGGCGTTCAGCCGGGCGGTCGGGATCCGGGTCTCCCAGCCCTGCAGCGCGGTCTCGATCGCCGGGACGAGCTTCTCCATGTGCCGGCCGGTCTTGGCCGAGACGTTGACCCGCGGCGCCCACTGCACCTGGACGAGGTCGCGCTCGATCTCGCGCTCCAGGTAGTAGCGGCGCTCCTCGTCGAGCTGGTCCCACTTGTTGTAGGCGATGACGACGGCGCGACCGGCCTCGACGGCCATCGTGATGATCCGGGTGTCCTGCTCGGCGAGGGTCTCGCTGCAGTCGATCAGGACGACGGCGACCTCGGCCTTCTCCAGCGCGGCGGAGGTGCGCAGCGAGGCGTAGAAGTCGGCGCCGGCGGTCATGTGGACCCGGCGGCGGATGCCGGCGGTGTCGACGAACTTCCAGGTCTTGCCGCCGAGCTCGATCATCTCGTCGACCGGGTCACGGGTGGTGCCGGCCAGCTCGTTGACGACGACGCGGTCCTCGCCGGCGACCTTGTTCAGCAGGCTGGACTTGCCGACGTTCGGCCGGCCGATCAGCGCGACCCGGCGCGGGCCGCCGGGGGCGGCGTCGCCGAAGGTCTGCGGCGGGGCCTCGGGCAGGGCGGCCATCACCGCGTCGAGCAGGTCGCCGGAGCCGCGGCCGTGCAGGGCGGAGACCGGGTAGGGCTCGCCCAGGCCGAGCGACCAGAGGTAGGCGGCCTCGGCCTCGGTGGACTGGCCGTCGACCTTGTTGGCGCAGAGCACGGTCGGCTTGCCGGCCCGGCGGATGATCTTGATCAGGGCCTCGTCGGTGTCGGTGGCACCGACGGTGGCGTCGACCACGAACAGCACCGCGTCGGCCTGCTCGATACCCAGCTCGGCCTGGGCGGCGACCATGGCGTCGATGCCGAGGACGTCGATCTCCCAGCCGCCGGTGTCGACGACCTTGAAGCGGCGGCCGTTCCAGGCGGCCTCGTAGCTGACGCGGTCGCGGGTGACGCCGGGCTTGTCCTCGACGACGGCCTCGCGACGGCCGATGATGCGGTTGACGAGGGTCGACTTGCCGACGTTCGGGCGGCCGACGATGGCCAGCACCGGAAGCGGCGCGTGGCTGCCGTCGCCGAAGCCGTCGACGTCGTCGAGGTCGAAGCCCTCCTCGGCGGCGAGCGCCATGAACTCGGCGTAGTCGGCGGCGTCCAGCTCGCCGGGGCCGGCGGAGGTGTGCTCTGCGGTCATGTTCGTACTGTCCGTTTCCCGGTGCGGCCCTTCCCAGGGACGCGCCGTGCGTACCTGCCCCTCCGGGGCAGCGCGAGTGGGTTCGGGTGCCACCACGGCACCCGCTTGTTGTCAGAAAGTTCTTGCCGGAAGTTCCGGTCGAGGAGCCGGACCGAACGGTCCGGCCGGTCTCAGACCGTCGAGAGCGCGGCTCCGGCCCGCTGCTCGACCAGCGTCGTGATCCGGTCGATCACCTGCTCCAGGGTGAGTTCGCTGGTGTCCACCAGCACGGCGTCCGCGGCCTGGGTGAGCGGCGCGGTCGCCCGCGAGGAGTCCGCCGCGTCCCGGCGGGCCAGGTCGGCGGCCATCGCGGTGATGGTCGCCTCGTCCAGGCCCTTGGCCCGCAGCTCGGTCGCCCGGCGCTCGGCCCGGGCCGCCTCCGACGCGGTCAGGAAGACCTTGACGGTGGCGGTCGGGAAGACCACGCTCCCCATGTCCCGGCCCTCGGCGACGATGCCGCGCTCGGCGACGCCGGCGCAGCCGCGCTGCAGCTCGACCAGGCGGGCGCGCACCGCCGGCACCGCGGAGACGGCGCTGACCTGCACGGTCACCTCGGGACCGCGGATCGGGCCGGAGACGTCGCGGCCGTCGACCGTGATGGTCGGACCGTCCGCGTCCGTGCCGGACACGATCACCGGCTTGCCGCAGGCGACAGCCACCGCCTCCGGGTCGGCCACGTCGATGTCGTTGGCCAGCATCCACCAGGTCATCGCCCGGTACATGGCACCGGTGTCCAGGAAGCTCAGGCCCAGCCGGGCGGCGACCGCCCGGGAGACGGTCGACTTGCCGGAGCCGGAGGGTCCGTCGATGGCGACGACGACCGGGGCGTGCGCTCGGTCGGCAGTGTCCACGGCGCGAACCTCTCTCTGGAGCTGGGATCTCTGATCTCTGAGCATGGCAGCCCGGATCTACGGGGCGGCCGGGGATTGTCTCCCTCAAGGTTAATGGACCGACGCCCGACCCGGCCCCGCCGGTGCCGAGCCCCCGATCCACCCCGCCCCGGACCGGGAAACCGGCCCGGCAACCGAGTCGGGCCCCGGGCCGGCAGGGCACTCGGTCCCGGGACCGCAGGGCGCTCGGCCCCGGGACCGCAGGACACTCAGTCCCGGACGCTCCACCCGCTCGCCCGCAGCGCCGCCGTCAGCGGCCGGACCGCACCCGGCGCCACCGCCAGCTGGACGAAGCCCACCTGCTGGCCGGTCGAGTGCTCGATCACGACGTCCTCGATGTTGACCCCGGCCGCACCGACCTCGCCGAACAGCCGGCCCAGCTCGCCGGGCTGGTCGCCGAGCACGACGGCGACGGTCTCGTAGCGGGTGGGCGGTGCGCCGTGCTTGCCCGGGATCCGGGCCTGGCCGGTGTTTCCGCGCCGCATGACCGCCTCGATGCCCGCTCCGCCGCTCCGCCGCTCGGCCTCCTCGGCGGCCTGCAGGGCGCGCAGCGCGGTGACGGTCTCGCCGAGGTCGGTCGCGAACTCCGCCAGCACGTCCGCCACCGCGCCCGCGTTGGCGGACAGGATGTCCACCCACATCGCGGGGTTGGAGGCGGCGATCCGGGTGACGTCCCGGACGCCCTGGCCGGAGAGCCTTATGGCGGTCTCGTCGGCGTGCTCCAGCCGGGCGGCGACCAGCGAGGAGAGCAGCTGGGGGGCGTGCGAGACCAGGGCGACCGCGCGGTCGTGGGCCGCGGCGTCCATGACGATCGGCATCGCCCCGCAGAGCGCGACCAGTTCGAGGACGGCGTTCAGCGTCCCGGTGTCGGTGTCGGGGGTGGGGGTGAGCACCCACGGCCGGCCCTCGAACAGGTCGGCGCGGGCGGCCAGCGGGCCGGACCGCTCCCGCCCGGCCATCGGGTGGCTGCCGAGGTAGTGGACGGTGTCGCAGCCGAGCGCGGCGATCTCGGCCCGCGGACCGTCCTTCACGCTGGCGACGTCGGTGTAGTACTGCGCCAGGCCGCGGCGCTGGCAGTCGGCGAGCACCTTGCCGACCAGCGCGGGCGGGACGGCGATGATCGCCAGGTCCACCGGGCCGTCGGCCGGCTCGGTGGTGCCGGCGCCCAGCGAGGCGGCGGTGCGGGCGGCGTCCGGGTCGGCGTCCTCCAGATGGACGGTCAGACCCCGTCCGGTGAGGGCGAGCGCGGCGGAGGTGCCGATGAGTCCGGTACCGACGACGACAGCTGTGCGCATGGCGGGGTGGCTCTCCTCACAGAACGGAACGGAACAGCAACGGGGCGACACCGGCCGGCACGGAACCACGCGGAACAGAACCGCGGACCGGGGTCCGCCTTATCCTCCCCCATCGCCACCGCCCACGCGGCCGCCACCCGCAACCGCACCGGGCCCCGCGGCCGTCCCCACTCACACGGACCCGCACCACCCGCACCCGGGCACCGCCCCCCACACACAACACCGACCGGACGGCACCGACCGGACGCGCGGCCGCCCGCACGCCACGCACGACGGAAAACCGGGGACGCGGGAACGGGCACACGGCAGGATGGGCCGCCCGGGAGAAGGCTCGGCGCGCGCTCGGCGCCGAAGGTACGCGACGAAGGGGTTGGCCGGGTGAACGATCAGCACAGCAGCGACCAGCATCAACCGCAGGACAACAGCACCACCACCGGTTCCACCACCGGGAACACCGGAGGAGGAACCACCGTCCCGACCGTCCCCTCGGTCCTGGACTCCGTCGTCGTCCACGCCGCCGGCGCGGTCTGCCGCCGCCGGGCCCGGGTGGCCCTGCCCCCGGACGGGCGGGTCCGGCTGACCGGCCTGCCCGGAAGACTCGACGAACGCTCGCTGCGCGCCCGGGTCCTCTCCGGCCCGGCCGGCACCGCCGTCACCGGGGCCCGGCTGGAGGCGGTCGCCGAACTTCGCGACCCCTCCGAGCTGCCCGAACTGCGCCTGCGGCTGGACGCGGCCAGGGAGCACGAGAGCACGCTGCGGGAACGCCTCCGGCTGGTGCTCGCCGCCGTCGCCGAGACCACCGCGCTGCGCGCCGTCCCGCCGGCCCGCCGCCGCGACGAACCGCTGCGCCGTACGCCGGCCGACGCCTGGCTCGAACTCGCCGACTTCGTCGACGAACGCCTCGAACGACTCCACCGGCGCGCCGAGCTGCTCACCCGGGACATCGAACTCGCCGAGCACGAGACCGAGTTGCTCGCCGACCGGATCGCCCGCGCGACCACCGCCGACCCGCAGCAGGCGATCACGACCGCGACCACCGCCCTCCTCACCCTCACCACCGCACCCGACCGCACCGCCCCCGACCGCACCACCCCCGAGCTGGACATCGAGCTGGACATCGAGCTGGAGTACACCGTCCAGGCCGCCCGCTGGGTGCCCTCCTACCGGCTGTCCTACCGCCAGGGCGACGACACCGGCCGCCTGGTCCTGCGCGCCTCCGTCGCCCAGCAGACCGACGAGGACTGGACCGGCGTCCGCCTCGCCCTCTCCACCGCCGACCTGGAACGCCGCACCGACCTGCCCAAGCTGCGCTCGCTGCGGATCGGCCGCAGCCAGCCGGCCCCGCCGCCCTCCGGCTGGCGCGAGCCCCCGGCCGGGCTGTCCGACCTGTTCTCGGCCTACGACGCGGTCGGCCCGCGCCCGGTGCCGGACCGCCCGCTCCGGTCCCCCGGGGCGCCGCTCGCAGTGCCGGACCCGGTCAGCCCGACCGTCGCCGCGCCGCCCCCGCCCCCGGCCCCCGCGGCTGCCTCGTTC
>NZ_LGDO01000163.1:0-7019 GCF_001279805.1 Streptomyces sp. XY431 | reverse complement strand
AATCTCCAACCCCAGGAAACCCTGAGGCCGGGGATGTCAACATATCTGGCGTTGACTTTTGGCACGCTGTTGAGTTCTCAAGGAACGGACACTTCCTTCGGGCGGCTTTCACACCGGCCCTCCGGGCGCTTCGTTCTTTCGTGTTCCCAGCTTATCAGATGTTTTCCGCTCCGTTTTCCGGAGTTTCATTCGTCCGACTCGCCGGTGTCTTCTGCGGCTCGCGCCCCGTCCGACGTTCCAAACTCTAGCCGACCCCCGCTCCGAAAAGCGAATCCGGCCGCAATCCCCACAAATGGACACGCCAAAGAAACCCGAGCCGGGTGTTATTGGTATTTCCAGAGAATTGGCCGCCCCGAGACCGTCCGCGCTGTTGCGTGTCCGGTGCTCCCTGTCAAGCGACTTGAAAACACTACCCCTCCCCTTCCCCAGGAGCAAGTCGACCCCGACCTGGTCGGGTCAGAGGTCGAGTTCGGTGTCCGTGATCGGGTAGGCGACGCAGGAGTGGGTGTAGCCGAAGCGTTCGTCGGACAGCCGGAGGCGGGCCTCGGTGGCGGTGTGGACGTGGCCCTTGACCACCCGGACCCGGCAGAGGCCGCATTCGCCGGAGCGGCAGGCGGCCTCGGGGCGGATGCCGGCGTCCTCCAGGGCGTCCAGCAGCGGCCGGTCCCGGCGGGTGCGGAAGGTCCGGCCGCGGGCGGTGACGGCGACCTCGGCCGCCGGGTCGGTGCCGGCCGGCCAGTGGGGCTGGGCGGTGGGGTCGGCGGGGGCGCCGTTGGCCTCGAAGCGGATCCGGCGGCGGGGGTGGCCCAGGTCCGCGAGCTGTCGCAGGGCATAGGGGTAGAGGGCCTGCGGTCCGCAGACGTAGACGGTGCGGCCGGCGAGCGGTCCGGCGAGGGCCTCGACCAGGGCGCCGGTGAGCAGGCCGGTGGGTCCGCTCCAGTCGGCGGAGGCGTGCTGGACCACATGGTGGACGTGGATGTCCGGGTGGGTGGCGGCGAGAGCGTCGAGCTCGGTGCGGAAGACGATGTCCTCGGCGCTGCGGGAGCCGTACAGCAGGTGGAAGCGGCGGGACAGGCCCCGGTCGGCGATCTCGCGGACCATGCTCATCGCCGGGACGACGCCGGAGCCGCCGGCGAGGAAGACGAGGTCCTCGCCGTGGAAGAGCGGGTTGTGGTGGAAGGTCCCGGTGGGACCGGTGGTGGTGAGGGTGTCGCCGGGCGCGAGGGTGTCGATCAGGTGGTTGCTGATCCGCCCGCCGGGCACTCGGCGCACGGTCAGGTCCCAGTGGTCGGCCCGGGCGGGACTGGACGCGATGGCGTAGGGGCGGTTGGTGCCGTCGGCGAACACCCCGACGTACTGGCCGGCGAGGAAGGGCGGCAGGTCGCCGCCGTCGGGGCGGCGGAGCCGGAAGGTACTGGTGCTGACGGTCTCGGTGAGGATCTCGGCCACGGTGAGGCGCAGCCGCCGGGGATGGTGGGCGTCGACGGCGGCGGTGCTGGCGCCGGGGTCGGTGGGGCGGTGCGGGCGGGCTTCGAGATCGGCCCGCACCGCGTCGTGGTCGTCGAAGTGGGGGGCGATGGGGTGGCTCACGGGCGTTCTCCAACCTGGTGCGGGCGGGCAGAGGGGCCGGGCTCAGGCCGCGTCCCTGGCGCGGAGCAGGCGGCGGGCGACGCGGGCGCCGGCTTCGAGGGTGGGCTGGAAGCCGCCCGGTCCGGCCCAGGAGCCGGCCAGGTGCAGTCCGGGGACGTGGCTCCGGCGTTCGCTGTTGCGGAAGAGCCAGCCCTCGGTGCGGTCCTGGTCGTAGCCGTAGATCGCGCCGCCGGGGTGGCCGAGGTAGCGGGCCAGGGTGAGCGGGGTGGCGACGTCGACCTCCTCGATCGCGTCGCGGATGCCGGGGGCGACCGCCTCGACCCGGTCGAGCAGGGTCTGCGCGTAGGCGAACTTGGTCCGGGCGTAGTCGGCGGGCGGGAGCTTCGCCCAGTGGTCCCCGTACTGGAGCGTCATCAGGCTGACGTGGGTGGCGCCGGACGGGGCGAAGCCGATCGGGGCCACGTCGTAGGAGGTGACGCAGATGCCGCGGGCGGGTTCCAGGGTGCGGGTGGCGGCGTAGGTGCGCTCGTCGTCCTCGTCGGCGTGGACGAAGGTGGTGCTGGTGGTGAAGCCGAGTTCGGCGGGCGTGGCGGCGAGGCCCATGTGCAGGACGACGCCGGAGACGCCGGTCCGGCGGGTGGCGAGGTCCTCGCGGACGGCGGCGGGGACGGCGTCCTCGCCGAGCATCGCGTAGGTGACCGGGAGCGAGGCGTTGGAGACGACGTCCCGGGCGGTGACCTCCTCGCCGTCGTCCAGCCGGACGCCGGTCACCCGGCCGTGCTCGGTGAGGAGGGCCGTGGCCGCCGTGTTGAACCGCACCTGTCCGCCGGCGCCGAGGAAGGAGTCCAGGATCGCGGTGGACAGTGCCTGGGACCCGCCCACGAGGTGCCAGGGCTTGAACTCCAGGTAGGCGTAGAGGGTGAGCGCGAGGTCCTGGAAGGCGAGCCGGGAGGGCGGCTGGCCGAGGTAGGTCCAGTAGGTGCCGAGCACCGACTTCGGGCCGGGGTCGTCGAAGAACTCGTCGAGGACCTCCTTGACCGGGCGCAGCCCGTACCGGAACAGCACCGGGTCGACCTGCTCGGGCGGCATGCCGCGGATCGCCGCGATCTGCCAGAAGGTGACCTCCCTGACCAGTTGGAGGAAGCGCTCGATCCGGTCGCGGTTGCCCGGGAACGCCTCCGCCAGGGCGTCGGTCGTGCCCTGCCAGTCGGCGGGCAGGGTGACGTCGTAGCGGCCGGGGACGACGGCCCGGTAGAGGTCGTGCTCCTCGACGAACTCCAGCTTGTCACTGACGCCGAGCCGGTCGAAGAGGCCGCGGAGGGTGAAGGGCTGCCCCTCGGCGCCGACGCCGGAGAGCTGGTGCAGGGCGACCTCGAACTCGAAGCGGCCGCGGCGGAATGAGGTGGCGCAGCCGCCGGGCAGGTTGTGCCGCTCGACGAGCAGGGTGCGCAGACCGGCGAGCTGGAGGCTGGTGGCGGCGGTCAGCCCGGCGTTGCCGGCGCCGATGACGACGGCGTCGAAGTCGCTCACCGCTCCGCCGCCCCGGCGGCACCGGCCCCACCGGTCGCCCCGGCGGTCTCAGCGGCCTCGGCGGCGATCCGGTCGAACTCGGCGGCCATCGCGGCGGCGAGCGCCTGGGCGCCGGAGAGCGGGCGGACCATCACGGTGAGCTCGTCGATCCTCCCGTCCTCGTCGAGGTGGAGGCAGTCGCACCCCTGGAGCTGCTTGCCGCCCACGGTGGCGGTGAACACGAGGGCGTGGTCCCGTCCGTCGGGGTCGCCGATCTCGCGGACATAGGCGAAGTCCTCGAAGACGCGCAGCACGGCGCGCAGGATCGCGCCGGTGATCGCCTTGCCGGGGTAGGGCTTGAACGCGACGGGGCTGGTGAACACGACGTTCTCGGCGAGGAGATCGATCATGGCCTGGGCGTCGCGGTCCTCGACCGCCTTGCGGAAGGGGTGCATGGGGAGGCCTCCGGTCCCTAGTCATCGAATTGAGTAGGTGTACCGGCGAGTATGGAGCGGTCGGGAACGCACTGTCCATAGCCATTAGTCACCTTGTTGACCAGTGGCCGGCAGTGGCTGCTAGCGTGACCGCATGGCTTTGCGGCACGCGGTGATGGCTGCCCTCCTGGAGGGCGAGGCCTCCGGCTACGACCTCTCCAAGGGCTTCGACGCCTCGGTGGCGAACTTCTGGATGGCCACCCCGCAGCAGCTCTACCGCGAGCTGGACCGCATGGAGGCCGCCGGCCTCATCTCCGCCCGGGTGGTCGAGCAGGAGCGGCGCCCCAACAAGCGCCTCTTCTCCCTCACCGAGGCCGGACTCGCCGCCGTCCACGCCTACACCGCCGAGCACACCAACAAGCCGACCACCATCCGCGACGAGCTGATGGTCAAGGTCCAGAGCGTCGACGCCGGTGACGCCGGCGCCGTCCGCGCGGCCGTGGCCGAACGCCTGGAGTGGGCCCGCGCCAAGCTCGCCCGCTACGAGCGCCTGCGGGCCAAGCTCCTCGACGGCCGCACCGAGGAGCAGCACCTCGCCGAGGCCGAGCGGGTCGGCCCCTACCTCACCCTGCTGCGCGGCATGGCGTTCGAACGCGAGAACATCCGCTGGTCCGAGACCGCCCTCCGGGTCCTCGCCTCCCGTACCGCCTTCCACGGCTGACCGCACCGTCCGGAGCGGGGCGCCGGCTGCTCACGGAACGGCCGGCCGCCGGGGCCGCATGCACAGGACTTGACGATCGGTCAAGTGGCCTGCGCCGGCGCGGCAACCGACTGCGGTGCGGCGGCAGTTGAACGGTCGCCGCGAAGCACCGGGAACCCACGCCCAGCGGCTACGATCTGGCACCGATTGTTGGGGCAAGGGGCCTTTTTCAGCTGGGAGTTGCTGTGGTGGTTACTGGTCGTGTGGTGCGGTTCGACGGTGCGCGGGGCTATGGGTTCATCGCTCCCCAAACCGGTGGTGAGGATGTCTTCCTGCATGTGAACGACATGCTGATTCCCGAGAAGTACGTGCGCTCGGGCCTCGCGGTGCAGTTCGAGGTCGAGGAGGGCGAGCGGGGGCCGAAGGCCTCCTCCGTCCGGCTCGCGGTCGACGCCGACGGGAACCCGCTGACGCCGCCCGCCTCGCTCGCGGTCCCTGCGGTCCCCGCGCGCGAAGGGGGCCGGGTCGCGGCGGGCGACGGCGACGGACTGTGCGACGTGCTCGGCGCGGACGAGTACCTCAAGGAAGTGACCGAGGTGCTGCTGAGGACCGCGCCTTCGCTCACCGGGCAGCAGATCCTGGCCGTCCGGGCCGGACTCGCCAAGTCGGCCGAGGAGCACGGTTGGACCGACCACTGACGCATCCTCGGAAAGGGGCACCGGTCGCCGTCGGCGGCCGGTGCCCCTTTCGCGGTTCCACCCGCACGGTGCGGGCACCCGCGCGCCCGCACGGCGCGGGCGCGCAGACGCCGGCGCCCCTGACCCCGGGCGGGGTCAGGGGCGCCGTGGCGGGGCGGGTGCGGGCTACTTCTGCTCCATCGCCGCGATCAGGCTCTTGGGCCGCATGTCGGTCCAGGACTTCTCGATGTAGTCGAGGCAGTCCTGACGCGCGGCCTCGCCGAACACCGTGTCCCAGCCCTCGGGCACCTCGACGAAGACCGGCCACAGCGAATGCTGGCCCTCGTCGTTGACCAGGACCAGGTAGTTGGCATCGGGGTCGTCGAACGGATTCGTCACCGTGTCGTCCTCTCTCGGGTACGTGATGTGGGATCGCGCCGGTGGCGGGCGGTCACCGGGGTCCTGGTGTCGGCTGCACCCTCGTGCTCGGTCACCGTGCTCGGCGGCCGCCTCATGCTCCGCCCCGCACACCGGGACCCACTATCGCCCAACGGTCCGGTGGCCAGTCAACAGGGCCGACGTGCGTGCTCCCGCCGCGTTCAACCGCACCCGTGCGGCAGTTGGACGGGACGCCCGACGCTCTTGATCGACGTTCCCGGACGGTGCCATCGTGGGCGCCGCGGAGCCGTTCCGCGGCTCCGGCGACCCCTGGACGGCACAGGCGGCCGAACAGCGCAGGCGCCACGGACAGCACAAGCACCGGCCACCGGGACGGCGTCCGCTCCGGCGCGGGCCCGCCCCGCCCGCCGGCCGGGACGCCGGCCCCGGAAGCCGGCCCGAGCGACCGCGGTCAGCACCCGGCCCCGCCGTCCCGTCAACCGACCCACCCCACCGACACAGGGCGGCCTCACATGGCAGCAACGGCACCGACGGCACCGACGGCAGCAAGGACACCGAAGAACCGCCCCGGCGAGGACCCGGCCACCCGCCGGCGCGTCGCACCCGGCACCGTACGGCGGATCCTCCCCTACGTCCTCCAGTACCGCCGGACCGTCGCCCTGCTGCTGCTGGTGACCGTGGTGGACGCGGTCATCACCGCGACGAGCCCGCTGATCCTGAAGATGATCGTCGACGACGGCATCCTGGCCGGGAACACCGGGACCGTGATCCGGCTCTGCCTGCTGGTCGCCGGGCTCGCCCTGGTCGACGCCGCCGCCCTGTACACCCAGGCGTGGTGCTCCGGGCGGGCCGGCGAGGGGCTGGTCCTCGACCTGCGCACCCAGGTGTTCGCCCACGTCCAGCGGCAGCCGATCGCCTTCTTCACCCACACGCCGACCGGCGCACTGGTCAGCCGGCTCAACACCGACGTGGTACAGGCCCGGCAGGCCGTGACGACGCTGCTGTCGCAGTCGGTCTCCACCGTGCTGACGCTGGTGCTGGTGCTCGGTGCGATGTTCTACCTATCCTGGCAGATCACCGCCGCGGCGCTCGTACTGATCCCGCTGTTCATGCTGCCGGTCCGGCTGATCGTGCGCCGACTCCAGCGGCTCATCCGAGAGGGCATGCAGCTCGACGCCGAGATGGGGTCGCTGATGAACGAGCGCTTCAACGTGGCGGGAGCGATGCTCGTCAAGCTGTACGGCAACGCGGAGGAGGAGTCCGCGCTGTTCGGCGGCAAGGCCGGGAGGATCCGGGACGTCGTCGTGGCCCAGGTCGTCCAGGGACGGGCCATCATGGTCACCGTCTCCGTGATCACCGCGATGTTCACGGCGCTGGTCTACGGCCTCGGCGGCACCCTCGTCATCAACGACACCCTCCAAATAGGTACCCTCGTCGCCCTCATCACCCTCCTCCTGCGCCTCTACGAACCCGTCAACCAACTCACCACGGTCCAAACCAGCGCCATGACCGCGCTCGTCAGCTTCGACCGCGTCTTCGAAGTCCTCGACCTCGAACCCCTCATCACCGAAAGCCCCCGCGCCCACGCGCTCACCACCACCACCCCACCCGACATCACCTTCACCGATGTCACCTTCCACTACCCCACCACCACCCGCACCACCCTCGCCTCACTCCGACCCACCACACCCCACCCCGACCACACCACCC
>NZ_LGDO01000162.1:0-69775 GCF_001279805.1 Streptomyces sp. XY431 | reverse complement strand
CCCGTCCCCCGAGGCGACCGGCCCCGCCGGCGCCGACCGGGCGGCCCCGTCCCGCCCCGACGCCGCCCACACCGGCGCCGGTCCTGCGGCGGCGTCCGGCCGCCGGAGCACCCAGACCTCCTGAGGAGCCGCGCCGTGAGCAGCACGTCCAGCCCCAGCACCGCCACCGCCACCGCCACCCCCGCACCCGCCGGCGCGCCCACCGGCGGCGCCCCGGCCGCCGCCGAAGGGATCGGCTGGGTGCTGAGCCCGCTCCTGGAGCTGCCGGGCGTCGTCCACGCGGTGATCGCCACCGGTGACGGCCTGGTCGAGGCCGCCTCGGCCGGCCTCGGCCGCGCCTCCGCCGAGCGGGTCGCCGCGATGACCGCCACCGTCCACGCGGCCGCCCGCGCGTTCACCACCGCCTTCACCGACACCGAGCAGCCCCGGCTGGCGCAGACCGTGGTCGAGTCCGAGCTGGGCTTCGCCGTCGTCGTCCCGGCCGGGGAGAACACCTCGCTCGCGGTGTTCACCACGCCCGAGGCCCAACTCGGCAACGTCGCCTACCAGATGCAGGTCCAGGTGGCCGCCCTCGGCCGCGCCCTGGCCAGCCCGGCCAGGCGGCAGGACGCCCCGCGGTCATGACCGCCGTCCCCCGCAGGCGGATGGTGCCCGCCTACCTGGCCACCGGCGGCCGGGCCCGCGCCGGCGCCGACGGATTCGAACGGCTCACCGTGCTGTTCGCGACCGGCGCCGAGCCCCCGGAGGCGCTCACCGAGCTGGAGGCCGAGCACCGGCGGCTCTGGGAACTGCTGCGGCCCGGCGCGCTCACCGTCGTGGAGGCCGCCGCGCACCTGCGGCTCCCGGTCAGCGCGACCGTCTTCCTCGCGGCCGACCTGGTCGAGGCGGGCTGCCTGCACGCCCGCGCGCCGATCCCCCGCGCCCAGCAGACCGACCGCTCCCTCGTCGAGAGGCTCCTCGTTGGACTCCGCACTCTCCGGTAGGCCGCCCGGTCCGGGGCGCCCGGACCGGGTGGGCTACCTGCCCGACCCCGAACAGACGCTGATGAAGCTCGTGGTCGCCGGCCCCTTCGGCGTCGGCAAGACCACCTTCATCCGCACCCTCTCGGAGATCCCCACCCTGCACACCGAGGAGGCGATGACCGAGACCGGCGCCCCCGTCGACGACCTGGCCGGCCTCCCCGGCAAGGCCACCACCACGGTCGCGGTCGACTTCGGCCGGCTCACCCTGCCCGGCGAGGTGGTGCTGTACATGTTCGGCACCCCCGGCCAGCGGCGGTTCTTCCCGCTCTGGCAGGACATCGCGCGCGGCGCTCTCGGCGCCCTGGTGCTGGCGGACACCCGCCGGCTCGCCGACTCCTTCGAGATCATGGACATGGTCGAGGAGCAGGGCCTGCCGTACGCGGTCGCCGTCAACCGCTTCCCCGAATCGCCGGCGCACCCGCCCGAGGTGCTCCGCGCCCACCTCGACCTGCACCCGGCCACCCCGCTGGTGCTCTGCGACGCCCGCGAGCGCGGCTCCAGTCTGGACGCCCTGATCGCGCTCACCGAACACGTCCTGCACGGCCTGCCGCCCTCCGCCCCGGAGCAGTCATGACCACCCCCACCGCCCAGCCCCCGACCGCCCGGCCCTCCGCCACGCAACCCCCGACCGCCCTCCACGGCCCGGCCTTCGCCGCCGACCCGCAGACCGTCTACGAACTGCTGCGCCGGCAGGGCCCGGTCGCCCCGGTGGAGATCGCACCCGGCGTCGAAGCCCTGCTGGTCACCGACTACCAGGCCGCGCTGGACCTGCTGCGCGACACCGACACCTACTCCAAGGACTCCCGGGCCTGGCAGCAGACCGTCCCCCCGGACTCCCCGCTGCTCCCGGTGCTCGGCTACCGGCCGACCGCGCTGTTCAGCGACGGCGAGACGCACGCCCGCTACCGGCAGGTGATCACCGACGGCCTCGCGCTGCTGGAACCGCACCTGCTGCAGCGCCGGGTCGCCGAGGTCGCCCACCGGCTGATCGGCACCTTCGGGGCCACCGGCTCCGCCGACCTCATCGCCGACTACGCCCGCCGGCTGCCCGTCCACGTGGTCACCACCTGGTTCGGCGTGCCCGACGAGCACCGGGAGCGGCTGGTGGCCGGCATCGTCGGCATGATCGAGTCCACCCGGCAGGCGGTGACCGCGTACGCGGACCTCGTCGCCGTGGTCACCGCGATGGTCGCCGAGCGCCGCGAGCGCCCCCGGCACGACCTGACCTCGTGGTTCCTCACCCACCCGGCGGGGCTCGACAACGACGAGGTGGTCCGGCAGATCACCCTGACCATGATCGCCGGGAACGAGCCGACCACCAACCTCATCGGCAACGCCCTGCGCCGGCTGCTCACCGACGCCCGCTACGCCGGCTCGCTGTTCGGCGGCGCGATGACCGCGCACCAGGCGATCGACGAGGTGCTCTGGCACGAGCCGCCGCTGGCCAACCTCTCCGCCCACTACCCGCGCTGCGACACCGTCCTGCACGGCCGGGCGATCCCGGCCGGCTCGCTCGTCCTGGTCTCCTACGCCGCCGCCAACTCCGAGGCCGCCCCGCCGGCCGACAGCCCCGACACCGCCGGGCTGCGCAGCGGCGAATCGGCGCACCTGGCCTGGGCGGCCGGCCCGCACGCCTGCCCGGCCCGCGACCCGGCCCTGCTGATCGCGATCACCGCCGTCGAGCAACTGACCAGCCGGATCGGCGACCTCGAACTCGCCGAGCCCGCCGACACCCTGCGCTGGCGCCCCGGCCCCTTCCACCGCGCCCTGGTCCGCCTCCCGGTCCGCTTCACCCCGCTGGCCGAACAGCAACGGACCGGACTCCAGCCGACCGGACTGTAGCGAACCGGACAGCAGCAGGCCGGACAGCACTGGGCCGGACAGCAGTGGGCCCGGCACCCCGCCGGGGTACCGGGCCCACGCGGCCGTTCGCTGCTACTCCGCCGGCTTCAGCGTCAGCGAAACGCTGTTGATGCAGTACCGCTGGTCGGTCGGCGTGCCGTAGCCCTCGCCCTCGAAGACGTGGCCCAGGTGGCCGCCGCAGCGGGCGCAGCGGACCTCGACCCGGCGCATGCCGAGCGTGGTGTCCTCGATGTACTGGACGCGGTCGCCGGCGAGCGGCGCGTAGTAGGACGGCCAGCCGCAGTGGCTGTCGAACTTGGTCTCGGAGCTGAACAGCTCGGCCCCGCAGGCCCGGCAGCCGTAGACGCCGACGGTCTTGGTGTCGGTGTACTCGCCGGTGAACGGGCGTTCGGTGCCGGCCTCCCGGAGGACGTGGTACTCCTCCGGGGAGAGCTGCTCACGCCACTCGGCGTCGGTCTTCTCGATCTCGTAGCTCATGACGGCTCCAGGTCGGGGGACTCAGACGTTGGTGGAAACGTTCGCGAGGTGCTTGAGGATTTCCGGACCCAGGTTGGTGACGTCGCCCGCGCCCATGGTGAGCAGCAGGTCGCCCGGGCGGGCCAGGCCGGCCAGCAGGGCCGGGGCGGCGGCGAAGTCGTGCTCGGCGGTGACCTCGGCACCGGCCCGGCGGGCGGCGTCGAGGATCAGCTCGCTGGTGACACCGGGGATCGGGTCCTCGCGGGCCGGGTAGATGTCCAGCACCACGGAGGCGTCGGCGAGCGCCAGCGCGGCGCCCATCTCCTCGGCGAGCTGCTGGGTGCGGCTGAACAGGTGCGGCTGGAACACCACCAGCACCCGGCCCTCGGTGGCCTCCCGGATCGCCTCCAGGTCGGCGGTCATCTCGGTCGGGTGGTGGGCGTAGGAGTCGATCACCTGGACGCCGCCCGCCTCGCCCTTGAGCTGGAGCCGGCGGCGCACGCCGGTGTAGGCGCCGAGGGCCTTGGCCAGGTCTGCGGCCGGGACGCCCAGCGCGACGCCGGCGGCCAGCGCGGCGACCGCGTTGTGGGCGTAGTGCCGGCCGGGCACCGAGACGGTGAAGCCCAGCTCCTCGCCGTCCAGCAGCACGGTGACCTCGCTGGTCATGCCGCGCGGGACGACCGACAGCACCCGCAGGTCGGCGTCCTCGGCGGCGCCGACGGTGACCACGTTCAGGCCCTCGCGGCCGGCCACCCGGGCGGTCAGCTCGCGGGCGCCGTCGTGGTCGGCGGAGACCACCAGGGTGCCGCCGGGGGTGATCCGGGCGACGAAGGTCTCGAAGGACTCGTGGATCTCGTCGATCGAGGCGTAGTTGGCGTGGTGGTCCAGCTCCACGTTGAGCACGATCGCCACCTCGGGCGCGTACTTGTGGAAGCTGCGGTCGCTCTCGTCGGCCTCGGCGACGAAGATCTCGCCGGTGCCGTGGTGGGCGTTGGAACCGGGGGCGTCGAGGTCGCCGCCGATCGCGTAGGACGGGTCCAGGCCCAGTTCGCCGAGGGCGACGGCGAGCATGCTGGTGGTGGTGGTCTTGCCGTGGGTGCCGGCCACCGCCAGCGCCCGGCGGCCGCCCATCAGCGCGGCGAGCGCGTCGGAGCGGTGCACCACCGGGATGCCGCGCTCGCGGGCTGCGGCCAGCTCCGGGTTGTCGGCGCGGATGGCGCTGGAGACCACGATGCTGCTCGCGCCGTCCGGCACGTTCTCGGCGGCGTGGCCGATGTGGACGGCGGCGCCGAGGGCGCGCAGCGCGAGGACGGTCTCGGACTCCTTGGAGTCGCTGCCGGAGACGCTGGCCCCGCGCACCGCGAGGATCTTCGCCAGGCCGGACATGCCGGCGCCGCCGATGCCGATGAAGTGCGGGGCGTGCAGGTCGTGCGCGGCGTCGTTCAAGGCGGGGCTCCGTACGGGGCGGGGACGGGGGAGGTCGGACGAGGGTCGTGTCGTCCTCGCGGGCCGGGGCGCGCCGGACCGCAAGGACGATTCTGCACCACGACGGCGCCCTGACCCCGCCCCGCCCGACGCGGGGAGGGCCGGGGTCAGGAGTCGCTGGCGAACAGCCGCAGCACCGGGACGCCCACCTTGTGGCGGGCCTGGGAGGCCCAGTCGCGGTGGAAGAACTCCTCCACGAAGTGCGGGGACGTGAGCACCACCACCTCGTCGGCCCGGTGCTCCTCCACCACGGCGCGCAGCCGGTCCAGCGGCTTCTCCTCGACCAGTTCGCCGACCGCCTCGGCGCCGGCCTCGCGCAGGTGGCGCAGGCTGTGCTCCAGCGACTCGGTGGCGACCGTGGGCCCGCTCTCGGACTCGTCGTGCTCGTGCACCACCTTGTCGAGGTGGCCGAGGGCCACGTCGTCCAGCGCCCGCAGCAGCTCGTCCTGCTTGCCGCGCGGCTGCATCAGGACGACGAAGGACACCTTCTCCTCGCTGTGCAGCGTGGTGACGAGCTCCACGTCGGCGTCGGAGAGCGCCTTTTCGATCATCAGTACCGTCTTGAACACGTGAGTCCCTTCCAGACACCGGCCCCCGGGTCCCGGCTTCGCATCCCATACTGCCCGGCGGAAGCTTTCCGCACGCTGCTCACCCGGCACACGGGCCACGCGGAGGAAGTCCCAGAAGGGAGCGGGATCACGGTCCGGAGGTCACGGGGTCGGCGGACGCAGGTAACGGGTGAAGAGGAATCCTTTCTGCTCGATCAATGAGACCAGCCGCATCCGTCGCACGTCAGGCATTTCCGCATCGTGGATGATGCGCGGCGCGTCGCCGCCGGTGATCAGCGGGGCCAGCGACAGGCACAGCTCGTCCAGCAGGTCCGCCGCGGCCAGCTGCCCCAGCAGCCGGGGGCCGCCCTCGGTCAGCATCCGCGTCCAGCCCCGGTCCGCCAGCGCCGCGACCGCCGCCCGCAGGTCCACCGAACCCCGTCCGACCGCGATCACGTCGGCCACCTCGGCCACCGCCTCCAGGCTGCGCGCCGGCGCGTCCTCGGTGGTGACCACCACCGTGCGCACCAGCGGCTCGGTGAACAGCGGCGCCGCGAGGTCCAGGCCCAGCGAGCGGCTGACGACCGCGATCACCGGGGCCGGCGCCTGCCCGGCCGCCCGGCGCGCCGCGGCGAACTCCTTCGAGGCCCCGGCCGGGCCGTACCCCTCCGCCCGCACCGTCTCGGCGCCCACCAGCACCACGTCCGACAGCGCCCGCAGCACCCCGAAGATCCGCTTGTCGGCCGCGCTCGACAGGCCCTCCGAGAGCCCGTCCAGCCGCGCCCCGCCGTCCAGGCCGGCCACCATGTTGGCGCGCAGCCACGGGCGGCCGCGATTCACCTGCCCGGGGTACGCGTACACGGCGGCGAGCGCCTCCGACGACTCCGGATCCTCGAACGCCGCGTCCGGCGGACTGATCAGCTGCTGCATGCCTCCAGTCTCGCAGCGGCCGGGGTCGGAGTCCGCGCCGAGCGGGCGTACCCTTGACCACCGTGCCCGCAGCCTCCCGCCCCGACACCGCGACCGAGCCGATAGCCGGCAGCACCGGTTCGCCGATCGCCCTCACCGACCGCCGTCCGGTCGTGCCCGCCGAGCGCCTGGTCGCCGAGATGGTGCCGCCGCCGCGCTTCTCCGACGTGAGCTTCGGGACGTACCTCCCGGACCCGGGCCAGCCCAGCCAGTACGAGGCCGTGCAGGTCCTGGAGCAGTTCGCGGGCGCGCTCAACGGCGGGAACGGCGCCGCACCCAAGCGCAGCTGGTTCCGCCGCGGCACCCCGGCCCCGGCCGGCCCGGCCGGCATCTACCTCGACGGCGGCTACGGCGTCGGCAAGACCCACCTGCTGGCCTCGCTCTGGCACGCCGTCCCCGGCCCCAAGGCCTTCGGCACCTTCGTCGAGCTGACCAACCTGGTCGGCGCGCTCGGCTTCCAGCAGGCCGTGCGGACCCTGTCCGACCACCGCCTGCTGTGCATCGACGAGTTCGAGCTGGACGACCCGGGCGACACCGTCCTGGTCTCCACCCTGCTCGGCCGCCTGGTCGAGAACGGCGTCAAGCTGTGCGCCACCTCGAACACCCTCCCGGAGAAGCTGGGCGAGGGCCGGTTCGCCGCCGCCGACTTCCTGCGCGAGATCCAGGGACTGTCGGCGCACTTCCGCCCGATGCGGATCGACGGCCAGGACTACCGCCACCGCGGCCTGCCCGACGCCCCGCCGCCCTACCGGGACACCGAGGTCGACGCCGTCGCCGCCCGCACCCCCGGCGCCTCCCTGGACGACTTCGACACCCTGCTCGCCCACCTCTCCGCCGTCCACCCCAGCCGCTACGGCGCCCTCCTGGACGACGTCACCGCCGTCTGCCTGCGAGGCGTCCGCCAGGTCGACGACCAGTCCACCGCCCTGCGCCTGGTCGTCCTCGCCGACCGCATGTACGACCGCGAACTCCCCATCACCGCCTCCGGCCTCCCCTTCGACCAGGTCTTCCCCGAGGAGATGCTCCGCGGCGGCTACCGCAAGAAGTACCTCCGCGCTGTCTCCCGCCTCGTCGCCCTCGCCAGGGACAGCGCCAAGTAGTCCTCGCTTGTCGGTGGTGGGTCGTACGGTGGTGGCGTGCGACCCATCACGAGTATTGAGCGGTCAGTGGCGCCCTTCGAGGTCGTCAGTCCCTACCAGCCCAACGGTGACCAGCCGGCGGCGATCGCCGAGCTGGAGCGGCGGATCCGTGGCGGGGAGAAGGACGTCGTCCTGCTCGGTGCCACCGGTACCGGCAAGTCGGCCACCACGGCCTGGATGATCGAGAAGCTGCAGCGGCCCACCCTGGTGATGGCGCCGAACAAGACGCTGGCGGCGCAGCTGGCGAACGAGTTCCGCGAACTGCTGCCCAACAACGCGGTCGAGTACTTCGTCTCGTACTACGACTACTACCAGCCCGAGGCGTACGTCCCGCAGACGGACACCTACATCGAGAAGGACTCCTCGATCAACGAGGAGGTCGAGCGGCTGCGCCACTCGGCGACCAACTCGCTGCTCACCCGCCGGGACGTGATCGTGGTCGCGTCCGTGTCCTGCATCTACGGCCTCGGCACCCCGCAGGAGTACGTGGACCGGATGGTGCGGCTGAAGGTCGGCGAGGAGATCGACCGGGACGTGCTGCTGCGCCGCTTCGTCGACATCCAGTACACCCGCAACGACCTGGCCTTCAGCCGCGGCACCTTCCGGGTCCGCGGCGACACCATCGAGATCTTCCCGGTCTACGAGGAGCTGGCCGTCCGGATCGAGATGTTCGGCGACGAGATCGAGGCGCTGTACACGCTGCACCCGCTCACCGGCGAGATCATCAGCCAGGACGACTCCATGTACGTCTTCCCGGCCTCGCACTACGTGGCCGGTCCGGAGCGGATGGAGCGCGCGGTCACCGACATCGAGAAGGAGCTGGAGCAGACCCTCGCCAGGATGGAGAAGCAGGGCAAGCTGCTGGAGGCCCAGCGGCTGCGCATGCGCACCACCTACGACATCGAGATGCTCCGCCAGATCGGCACCTGCTCCGGGGTCGAGAACTACTCGATGCACTTCGACGGCCGCGAGCCCGGCTCCCCGCCGAACACCCTGCTGGACTACTTCCCGGAGGACTTCCTCCTGGTCATCGACGAGTCGCACGTCACCGTGCCGCAGATCGGCGCCATGTACGAGGGTGACGCCTCCCGCAAGCGGACCCTGGTCGAGCACGGGTTCCGGCTGCCCTCGGCGATGGACAACCGCCCGCTGAAGTGGGAGGAGTTCCTGGAGCGGATCGGCCAGACCGTCTACCTGTCGGCGACCCCGGGGAAGTACGAGCTCTCCCGGGGCGACGGCCAGGTCGAGCAGATCATCCGCCCGACCGGCCTGATCGACCCCGAGGTGATCGTCAAGCCGACCGAGGGCCAGATCGACGACCTGGTGCACGAGGTCCGCAAGCGGGTGGAGCGGGACGAGCGGGTCCTGGTCACCACGCTCACCAAGAAGATGTCCGAGGACCTCACCGACTACATGCTCGGCCTGGACATCCGGGTCCGGTACCTGCACAGCGACATCGACACGCTGCGCCGGGTCGAGCTGCTGCGCGAGCTGCGGGCCGGCGAGTACGACGTGCTGGTGGGCATCAACCTGCTCCGCGAGGGCCTGGACCTGCCCGAGGTGTCGCTGGTGGCGATCCTGGACGCGGACAAGGAGGGCTTCCTGCGCTCCGGCACCTCGCTGATCCAGACCATCGGCCGCGCGGCCCGCAACGTCTCCGGCCAGGTCCACATGTACGCGGACCGGATCACCCCGGCGATGGAGAAGGCCATCGACGAGACCAACCGCCGCCGGGAGGTCCAGCAGGCGTACAACAAGAAGCACGGGATCGACCCGCAGCCGCTGCGCAAGAAGATCGGCGACATCCTGGACACCCTCGCCCGCGAGGACGTGGACACCGACGAGCTGCTGTCCACCGGGTACCGCGCGCCCGGCGGCAAGGGGGCCAAGGGCAAGGCGCCGGTGCCGGCCCTGGGCGCCGACCGCAAGCCGGCGAAGTCGATGCCGGCCGCCGAGCTGGCCGAGCTGATCCAGTCGATGACCGACCGGATGCACGCCGCCGCGACCGACCTCCAGTTCGAGGTGGCGGCCCGGCTGCGGGACGAGGTCAAGGAGCTGAAGCGGGAGCTCCGGCAGATGCGGGAGGCCGGCATCGCCTGAGGAGCGCCCGGAAGGCGTGGCCGGTTCTCTGCCCGGCCGCGCCCGCCGGTGCGTCGCCGCCCCGGCGAGGGGGTACACGGCGGGAAAGGCGTTGGACCGCAGGGCCTAGGCTGGCCTGCGGTGCCGTCCTTGTCGGGCGGCCGGTAAAGAGGGGGCCTCAGCCGGGGGACGGCAACGGGGTGTTCCACCGTGGAGCCGGCGCGGGGATCCCGTGCGGCTGGGCAGAGAGGACAACCGCCGTGTCGGTGAACCTGGCCAAGGGACAGCGGGTCAGCCTGCAGAAGGGCCCGGGGGAGACGCTCACCGTGGTCCGGATGGGCCTGGGCTGGCGGGCGGCGCCCCGGCGGGGCCTGTTCGGCAGCCGGACGCGGCAGATCGACCTGGACGCCTCGGCGCTGCTGTACGCCGAGCGGACCCCGTCCGACGTGGTCTTCTTCCAGCATCTGGAGAGTTCCGACGGTTCGGTCCGGCACACCGGGGACAACCTGGTCGGCGGCTCCGGGGTGGGGGAGGACGACGAGGCGATCCTGGTGGACCTGGCGCACGTGCCGCCGCACATCACCCAGGTGGTGTTCACGGTCAGCTCCTACACCGGGCAGACCTTCGCCGAGGTGCAGAACGCGCACTGCCGGCTGGTCGACGAGTCGACCGGGCTGGAGCTGGCCCGCTACGACCTGACCGGCGGCGGTCCGCACACCGGGCAGATCATGGCGAAGGTGTTCCGGGACGGTGCCGGGGGCTGGGAGATGCAGGCGATCGGCGCCCCGGCGAAGGGGCGGTCCTTCCAGGACCTGCTGCCGGCCATCGAGCCGTTCCTCTGACGGTTCTTTACCTTCTTTACCTTTCCTTGGGGGTGCTGTTACCCTTCTTGCAGCGGAGGGGAGTATTCCCTCGCAGTCGTCCCCGTCATCACGGGTGCCCATCGCGGCATCCCGGGGCGCTGGTCCGAGGGCGCGCAGTCGCGCGTCCGACGGGCGGAAGAGACCTCCGGCAGTGACGATGACTGTCTCGCCTACCTGCCGGAGGAGCAGTAGTGGACGTTTCCGTAAGTTTGTGGGTCGGCACGATCGTGGTGCTGTTGGCACTGGTCGTGGCCGATTTCTTCATCGGTGGTCGCAAGCCGCACGAGGTCTCGATCAAGGAAGCCGGTATCTGGACCACGGTCTGGGTCGTACTGGCGGCGATCTTCGGCGGTTTCCTCTGGTGGCACTCCGGCGCGACGCCGGCCGGTGAGTTCTTCGCCGGCTACATCACCGAGAAGTCGCTCAGTGTCGACAACCTGTTCGTCTTCATCCTGATCATGGGCAAGTTCGCGGTGCCGAGGATCTACCAGCAGCGCGTGCTGATGTTCGGTGTGATCATCGCCCTGGTGCTGCGCGCGGTCTTCATCGCCGGCGGTGCCGCGCTGGTCGCCCAGTTCTCCTGGGTGTTCTTCATCTTCGGCGGCTTCCTGATCTGGACGGCCTGGAAGCTGATCAAGGAGGCGCGGGCCGACGAGGAGGACGAGGAGTTCGAGGAGAACCGCCTGCTCAAGTCCATCGAGCAGCGCTTCCCGTCGACCGACAAGTACCACGGCACCAAGCTCTTCATCCGGGAGAACGGCCGCCGGCTGATGACCCCGATGCTGATCGTCATGATCGCGATCGGCACCACCGACGTCCTGTTCGCGCTGGACTCGATCCCGGCGATCTTCGGCCTGACCCAGGACCCGTACATCGTCTTCACCGCCAACGCCTTCGCCCTGATGGGCCTGCGCCAGCTGTACTTCCTCATCGGCGGCCTGCTGAAGAAGCTGGTCCACCTGTCGTACGGCCTGTCGGTCATCCTGGGCTTCATCGGGGTGAAGCTGGTGCTGCACGCGCTGCACGAGCAGGGTGTGCACGTGCCGGAGATCGGTATCCCGTTCTCGCTGGGCTTCATCGTGGTGGTGCTCGCCGTCACCACCGTGACCAGCCTGATGGCCTCCAAGAAGGCCGCCCTGGCCGAGCAGGCCGAGCAGGGCGGACAGGGCGGGCAGGGCGAGCCGGAGAAGCAGGACGCCTGACGCACCCCCTCCGCAGAACGGGCGGGCCCGCGACCGACTTCCGGTCGCGGGCCCGCCCGTTCGGCTGTCGGCGGCTACCAGCCGCGCTCGCGCCACTCCGCGAGGTGCGGGCGCTCGGCGCCGAGGGTGGTGTCGTCGCCGTGGCCGGGGTAGACCCAGGCCTCGTCCGGCAGTACGTCGAAGATCTTCTCGGTGACGTCCCGGAACAGGCTCGCGAAGGCGTCCTTGTCGCCCCAGGTGTTGCCGATGCCGCCGGGGAAGAGGCAGTCGCCGGTGAACACGTGCTGGTGGCCCACCGGGTCGTCGTAGACCAGCACGATCGCGCCGGGGGTGTGGCCGACCAGGTGCCGGACGGTCAGCTCGCAGCGGCCCACCGCGAGGGTGTCGCCGTCCGCGAGCGGCAGCGCGGTGGGGACGTCGATGCCCTCGGCGTCGTGCTCGCCCGCCGCGGTGCGCGCGCCGGTGGCGGCGACCACCTCGGCCAGCGCACCCCAGTGGTCGTGGTGGCGGTGGGTGGTGACCACGGTGGCCAGCCGCTCGCCGACCGTCTCCAGCAGCACCGGCGCCTCGGCCGCCGCGTCGATCAGCAGCTGCTCGTCGGTGTCGCGGCAGCGCAGCAGGTAGGCGTTGTTGTCGTGGGGGCCGACCGCCACCTTGGTGATGATCAGGTGCGCCAGCTCGCGCACGTCCGGCGGCCCGCCGACCTTGACCGCTCCGTGGTACGTCATCCGTCCGCTCCTTGTCGGGCTACAGGGTCAGGGCCATCCTCGCGCCTGCGAGGGGGCTCAGCCCAGCGGGGGGAGGACCGGCAGGTCGGTGCCGGGGGTGCGGTGCAGGCCGGCGCCGTCGGACCGGCCGGAGAGCCAGGCGAGCAGGGCGCGGACGGGGCCCTCGACGGTCAGGGCGGGGGTGCCGGCGCCGATCACGGTGCGTTCGGCGGTGTCCTCGGCCGGCAGCTCGACGGCCAGCAGCTCGACGGCGGGCAGCCCGGCGCCGGCCGGCCCGGCCAGCTTCTCGGCGAGCCGGCGGTACTCGGCGGTGGCGAACTCCTCCGGCCACTGCTCGGGGGTGTAGCCGGCGTCCAGATCGACGTGGTGGTACTCGACCTCCGCCAGCCGCTTCCAGGGGATCTCCGCGGCCGGGAAGACGGCGCCGCTGCGGTGCTTGACCTCCGCGGCCCAGGCCCCGTCCGGCAGCAGGGCGGCCGCCGCTGCGAAGCGGGCGCCGGAGGTGCGCAGGTCGGCGAGCTGCTCGGCCACCGGGCGGGGCGCGCCCTCCTCGATGTCCCGGTCCCGGGCCTCCTCGCTCGAGTACTGCGGGATGTCGGTGCCGGTGCGGGCGCCGTCCAGCAGGTTGACCAGCGAGTCGGCGTTGCGGGCGAGGTGGGCGAGCACATGGCCGCGGGTCCAGCCGGGCAGTGCGGAGGGCCCGGCGACGGCCTCCGCCCCGATCCCGGCGACGGTCTGCAGCAGCCGGCGGGTGCTCTCCTCGACCCCGGCCAGGCGCCGGGCCGCGACGGCGGAGAGGGCGGGGCCGGCGGGGTCGGTCTGCGGGTCGGTCATCGATTCGGCCTTCGGTGGGAGACGGTGCGTTGCCCCGACGGGGCTTCGCTCGTTGACCAGGTGACGCTACCGCCGTTGCCCGCCGCCGAGCAGGGGTTTTTCGGTCCGCGCGTCAAGACTCCGCGCATCGTCCTCACTCGTTCGGGTGGACCCGGCTGGACGAGCTCGATAATCGAACGCGTGAGCTAGTAGGCTGGCTGCCGCATCCTGGACGTAGTACACCCCTCGTCACCCAGCCCTCTCGCCCCGGAGAAAGGCGCCAGAAGCAGTGGCCGACCGCCTCATTGTGCGCGGTGCTCGCGAGCACAACCTCAAGAACGTCTCGCTCGACCTGCCCCGCGACTCCCTCATCGTCTTCACGGGCCTCTCCGGCTCCGGCAAGTCCTCGCTGGCCTTCGACACCATCTTCGCGGAGGGCCAGCGCCGCTACGTCGAGTCGCTGTCCTCCTACGCCCGGCAGTTCCTGGGCCAGATGGACAAGCCGGACGTCGACTTCATCGAGGGCCTCTCCCCGGCCGTCTCGATCGACCAGAAGTCCACCAACCGCAACCCCCGCTCGACCGTCGGCACCATCACCGAGGTCTACGACTACCTGCGGCTGCTGTTCGCCCGCATCGGCAAGCCGCACTGCCCGCACTGCAGCCGCCCGATCGCCAAGCAGTCCCCGCAGGCCATCGTCGACAAGGTGCTGGAGCTCGCCGAGGGCACCCGCTTCCAGGTCCTCAGCCCGGTGGTGCGCGAGCGCAAGGGCGAGTTCGCCGACCTCTTCGCCGACCTCCAGTCCAAGGGCTACGCCCGGGCCCGGGTGGACGGCGAGACGGTCCAGCTCGCCGAGCCGCCCAAGCTCAAGAAGCAGGAGAAGCACACCGTCGAGGTGGTGATCGACCGCCTCACCGTCAAGGACAGCGCCAAGCGCCGGCTGACCGACTCGGTGGAGACGGCCCTGCGGCTGAGCGGCGGCATGGTCGTGCTCGACTTCGTCGACCTCCCGGAGGGCGACCCCGAGCGCGAGCGGATGTACTCCGAGCACCTCTACTGCCCGTACGACGACGTGTCGTTCGAGGAGCTGGAGCCGCGCTCGTTCTCCTTCAACTCGCCGTTCGGCGCCTGCCCGGACTGCTCCGGCCTCGGCAACCGGATGGAGGTGGACCCTGAACTGGTGGTGCCCGACGACGAGCGCTCGCTGGACGAGGGCGCCATCCACCCCTGGTCCGGCGGCCACACCAAGGAGTACTTCCAGCGGCTGATCGATGCCCTCTCCGGCGAGCTGGGCTTCCGCACCGACATCCCCTGGGCCGGGCTCCCGGCCCGCGCCAAGAAGGCGCTGCTGTACGGCCACAAGCACCAGGTCGAGGTCCGCTACCGCAACCGCTACGGGCGCGACCGCTCCTACACCACCGGCTTCGAGGGCGCGGTGCCCTTCATCCAGCGCCGCCACCAGGAGGCCGAGAGCGACTCCAGCCGCGAGCGCTTCGAGGGCTACATGCGCGAGGTGCCCTGCCCGACCTGCCAGGGCAGCCGGCTCAAGCCGGTGGTGCTGGCGGTCACCGTCGAGGGCCGCTCGATCGCGGACGTCTCCTCGATGTCGATCAGCGACTGCTCCGACTTCCTCGGCGCGATGAAGCTGAACGCCCGGGACAAGCAGATCGCCGAGCGGGTCCTCAAGGAGGTCAACGAGCGGCTGCGCTTCCTGGTCGACGTCGGCCTGGACTACCTCTCGCTGGACCGCGCGGCCGGCACCCTCTCCGGCGGCGAGGCCCAGCGGATCCGGCTCGCCACCCAGATCGGCTCCGGCCTGGTCGGCGTGCTCTACGTGCTGGACGAGCCGTCCATCGGCCTGCACCAGCGCGACAACCACCGGCTGATCGAGACCCTGGTCCGGCTGCGCGACATCGGGAACACCCTGATCGTCGTCGAGCACGACGAGGACACCATCAAGATGGCCGACTGGGTGGTCGACATCGGCCCCGGCGCCGGCGAGCACGGCGGCAGGGTGGTGCACTCCGGCTCGCTGAAGCAGCTGCTCGCCAACAAGGAGTCCCTCACCGGCCAGTACCTGTCCGGCAAGCGGAGCATCCCGATCCCGGCCGCCCGCCGCGCCCGGGACAAGAAGCGCCAGCTCACCGTGCACGGCGCCCGCGAGCACAACCTCAAGGACGTCACGGTCGGCTTCCCGCTCGGCACCTTCACCGCGATCACCGGTGTCTCCGGCTCGGGCAAGTCCACCCTGGTCAACGACATCCTCTACACCCACCTCGCCCGGGAGCTGAACGGCGCCCGCACGGTGCCCGGCCGGCACACCCGGATCACCGGCACCGACCAGGTGGACAAGGTGGTGCACGTCGACCAGTCGCCGATCGGCCGCACCCCGCGCTCCAACCCGGCCACCTACACCGGCGTCTTCGACCACGTCCGGCGGCTGTTCGCGGAGACCCAGGAGGCCAAGGTCCGCGGCTACCTGCCCGGCCGCTTCTCGTTCAACGTCAAGGGCGGCCGCTGCGAGAACTGCTCCGGCGACGGCACCATCAAGATCGAGATGAACTTCCTGCCGGACGTCTACGTGCCGTGCGAGGTCTGCCACGGTGCCCGCTACAACCGGGAGACGCTGGAGGTCCACTACAAGGGCCGGTCCATCGCCGAGGTGCTGGACATGCCGATCGAGGAGGCGCTCGGCTTCTTCGAGGCCGTCCCGGCGATCGCCCGGCACCTGCGCACGCTCAACGACGTCGGCCTCGGTTACGTCCGGCTCGGCCAGTCCGCGCCGACGCTCTCCGGCGGCGAGGCCCAGCGGGTCAAGCTCGCCTCCGAGCTGCAGAAGCGCTCCACCGGCCGGACGGTCTACGTGCTGGACGAGCCCACCACCGGACTCCACTTCGAGGACATCAGCAAGCTGATCAAGGTGCTCTCCGGCCTGGTGGACAAGGGCAACACGGTCATCGTCATCGAGCACAACCTCGACGTCATCAAGACCGCGGACTGGATCGTCGACATGGGCCCCGAGGGCGGCTCCGGCGGCGGCACCGTGGTCGCCGAGGGCACCCCCGAGGAGATCGCGGCCGTCTCCGAGAGCCACACCGGCAAGTTCCTCCGGGACATCCTGCCGGGCGGCTTCGAGGAGGCCCCGGCCGCGCCCGCCAAGGCCAAGGCCCCCCGCAAGCGCGCCACGGCGGCGCGCAAGTAGCGGACGGGCAACAACACCGAGTCCCCGCCCGCCCCCCCCGCCCGCCCCCGGCACCCCGGGGGCGGGCGGAGGCGCGCCGCATAGAATTCCGGGCGGCCCGCAGCCGCGAAGCCGCCGCCGAACGCCGCCGCCGAACCAGGAGCACCCTCATGTCCGAGGCCCCCGAGAGCCCCGCCCCCTCCCGCCGCACCCTGCTCTGCGGGGCCGCGGCCGTCCTCGCCGCCGGCGGCACCGTCGCCGTCACCGGCTGCTCCTCGACCTCCGCCGGCTCCGACTCCGCCGCCAAGACCCCGGTCGACCTCGGCCCGGCCTCCGGCGTCCCGGTCGGCGGCGGCACCGTCTTCCGCGAGAAGAAGATCGTCGTCACCCAGCCCGCCGAGGGCCAGTACAAGGCGTTCAGCGCCAAGTGCACCCACGCCGGCTGCATCGTCGACCAGGTCAGGAACCAGAAGATCCAATGCCCCTGCCACGGCAGCCTGTTCGGCATCGCCGACGGCGCCGTGCTGGACGGCCCGGCCCCGACCCCGCTGCCCGCGTACGACGTGGTGGTCGAGGGCGGCAACCTCAAGGTGACCCCGCGCTGAAGCAGTTGATCTCCCGCACGCGCCCCCGGCCCGAGTCGGTACGGTGGACCCATGGCTGACCCGTCCACCTACCGTCCGGCGCCGGGTGCGATCCCGACCTCGCCCGGTGTCTACAAGTTCCGCGACGCCCACGGGCGGGTCATCTACGTGGGCAAGGCCAAGAGCCTCCGGCCCCGGCTGTCCTCCTACTTCCAGGACCTCGCCGGACTGCACCCGCGCACCGCGACCATGGTCACCACCGCCGCCTCGGTGGAGTGGACCGTCGTCGCCACCGAGGTCGAGGCGCTCCAGCTGGAGTACTCCTGGATCAAGGAGTTCGACCCCCGGTTCAACGTCAAGTACCGGGACGACAAGAGCTATCCGGAACTCGCGGTCACCCTCAACGAGGAGTTCCCGCGGGTCCAGGTGATGCGCGGCGCGCACCGCAAGGGCGTGCGCTACTTCGGCCCCTACGGCCACGCCTGGGCGATCCGCGAGACCGTCGACCTGCTGCTGCGCGTCTTCCCCGTCCGCACCTGCTCCAACGGCGTCTTCAAGCGCGCCGCCCAGGTCGGCCGCCCCTGCCTGCTCGGCTACATCGGCAAGTGCGCCGCGCCCTGCGTGGGCCGGATCACGCCGGAGGACCACCGCGCGCTGGCCGAGGACTTCTGCGACTTCATGGCCGGGCGCACCGGCAACTACCTGCGCCGGCTGGAGGCCGAGATGCAGGAGGCCGCCGCCGACCTGGAGTACGAGAAGGCCGCCCGGCTGCGCGACGACATCGGCGCCCTCAAGCGGGCCATGGAGAAGAACGCCATCGTGCTCGCCGACGCCACCGACGCCGACCTGCTGGCCGTCGCCGAGGACGAACTCGAGGCCGCCGTCCAGATCTTCCACGTCCGCGGCGGCCGGGTCCGGGGCCAGCGCGGCTGGGTCACCGACAAGGTCGAGGACGTCGACACCGCCGGCCTGGTCGAGCACGCCCTCCAGCAGCTCTACGGCGGCGCCGGTGCCGACGACCGCGGCGAGGGCGTCCCGCGCGAGGTGCTCGTCCCCGCGCTGCCCGACCCGGCCGAGCCGGTGCGGGAGTGGCTGGGCGGACTGCGCGGGGCCCAGGTGGACCTGCGCATCCCGCAGCGCGGCGACAAGAAGGACCTCATGGCCACCGTGCAGCGCAACGCCCAGCAGGCGCTGGCGCTGCACAAGACCAAGCGCGCCTCCGACCTCACCACCCGCAGCCGCGCCCTTCAGGAGATCACCGACGCGCTGGAGCTGGACAGCGTCCCGCTGCGGATCGAGTGCTTCGACATCTCCCACCTCCAGGGCGAGGACGTGGTCGCCTCGATGGTGGTCTTCGAGGACGGCCTGGCCCGCAAGAGCGAGTACCGCCGGTTCGAGATCAAGGGCTTCGAGGGCCAGGACGACGTCCGCTCGATGCACGAGGTGATCAGCCGCAGGTTCCGCCGCTACCTCCAGGAGCGCGAGCGCACCGGCGAGTGGGCCGTCCCCGAGGAGGGCCCGGAGGACGCCGCCGAGGCCGCCGCGGACGGCACCGGCACCGCCGTGGACGGCACCGGCACCCGCGCCGAGGACGGCCGCCCCCGGCGCTTCGCCTACCCGCCGCAGCTGCTGGTCGTCGACGGCGGGCAGCCCCAGGTCGCCGCCGCCCAGCGGGCCCTGGACGAACTCGGCATCGACGACGTCGCGCTGTGCGGCCTGGCCAAGCGGCTCGAGGAGGTCTGGCTGCCCGGCGAGGACGACCCGGTCGTGCTCCCGCGCAGCAGCGAGGGCCTCTACCTGCTCCAGCGGGTCCGCGACGAGGCCCACCGCTTCGCCATCGCCTACCAGCGCGGCAAGCGTTCCAAGCGACTCACCGCCGGAGAACTGGACTCCGTCCCCGGCCTCGGCGAGACTCGCCGTCAGGCGCTGCTCAAGCACTTCGGCTCGCTCAAGAAGCTCCGGGCGGCCACCGTCGACGAACTCTGCGCGGTCCCCGGCATCGGCCGGCGGACGGCGGAGACCGTTGCGGCGGCGTTGTCGTCCCGTACACCTGCCGCACCAGCCGTGAACACCGCCACGGGCGAGATCATCGAGGACGGCGCCGACGAGCCGGCGCCCGCGGCGCCCGAGACCGCACCCATCCAGGAGACGCCATGACGGCCGACGCCGCCCGTCAGCCGGCGTGCCCCGCGCCCACTCGTCCGAGTGGCGCCGGGAAGCATGCCCGCGCGACGCGCGTTCTCCACAGCAGAACCACCGAGAGCGGGGAACCGAAGTGACCGTGTCCGATTACGGGGGCACCGCCCGGCCGGAGGCCGGCGGCGAGAACACCCCGGAGCTGGTGATCATCTCCGGCATGTCCGGGGCGGGCCGCTCCACCGCCGCCAAGTGCCTGGAGGACCTGGGCTGGTTCGTGGTGGACAACCTGCCGCCGGCCCTCATCCCGACCATGGTCGACCTCGGGGCCCGCTCCCAGGGCAACGTCGCCCGGATCGGCGCCGTGGTGGACGTCCGCGGCCGGCAGTTCTTCGACGACCTGCTGACCTCGCTGGACGAGCTGGAGAAGCGCGGCGTGCGGCTGCGCGTCGTCTTCCTCGACTCCTCCGACGACGCCCTGGTCCGCCGCTTCGAGAGCGTGCGCCGCCCGCACCCGCTCCAGGGCGACGGCCGGATCGTCGACGGCATCGCCCAGGAGCGCGAGCTGCTGCGCGAGCTCCGCGGCGAGGCGGATCTGGTGATCGACACCTCCAACCTCAACGTCCACCAGCTGCGGGCCAAGCTCGACGCCCAGTTCGCCGACCACGACGAGCCCGAGCTGCGCGCCACCGTGATGTCCTTCGGCTTCAAGTACGGCCTGCCGGTCGACGCCGACCTCGTGGTGGACTGCCGCTTCCTGCCGAACCCGCACTGGGTGCCCGAGCTGCGGGCCAGGACCGGCACCGACGCGGACGTCGCCGACTACGTGTTCCAGCAGCCCGGGGCCAACGAGTTCCTCAACGGCTACGCCGAGCTGCTGCGCATTGTCACCGAGGGCTATCGCCGCGAGGGGAAGCGTTACATGACCCTTGCCGTAGGCTGCACCGGTGGCAAGCACCGCAGCGTCGCGATGTCCGAGCGGCTGACGAAGCGTCTGATCTCGGACGGCGTGGAAACGGTGCTCGTCCACCGTGACATGGGACGGGAGTAGCCGCCGCACCCCCTGCCGGGCCGCCGGCGGAGGTCGGCGGCCCGGCAAGAGGAACGCGAGGTAGGTGTGACGGGATACGTGCCCGGGCGGCAGCTGCAGAACAAGACCGCCGACCGGAGCGGGAGCACGGCCAGGTCCATCGTGACCGGCCGGTCCCGCACCGGGGCGGCCCGCACCGGTACGGCCCGTCCCCACCAGGCGCCCAGGAGCAGTCAGGCCCCGAGGATCACCGCGCTCGGCGGCGGCCAGGGCCTGTCGGCCTCGCTCTCCGCGCTGCGCCGGCTCACCACCGACCTCACCGCGGTGGTGACCGTCGCCGACGACGGCGGCTCCAGCGGCCGGCTCCGCGAGGAGCTCGGGGTGCTGCCCCCCGGCGACCTCCGCAAGGCGCTCGCCGCGCTCTGCGGCGACGACGACTGGGGCCGCACCTGGTCCGAGGTGATCCAGCAGCGCTTCACCGGCACCGGCGAGCTGGGCGGCCACGCGGTCGGCAATCTGCTGATCGTCGCGCTCTGGGAGAAGCTCGGGGACCCGGTGGCGGCCCTGGACTGGGTCGGCCGGCTGCTCAACGTCCAGGGCCGGGTGCTGCCGATGTCGGCGGTGCCGCTGGACATCGAGGCGATAGTCCGGGGGCACGACCCGGCCTTCCCCACCGAGCTGGGCGCCGTCCGCGGCCAGGCCAGCGTGGCGGTCACTCCCGGCACCGTGCAGTCCGTCCGGCTCGTTCCGGACGAGCCGCCCGCCGTGCCGGAGGCGGTCACCGCGGTCCGGGAGGCGGACTGGGTCGTGCTGGGCCCCGGCTCCTGGTTCACCAGCGTGCTGCCGCACCTCCTGGTGCCCGAGCTGGTGAAGGCACTGGTGGAGACCCGCGCCCGCCGCCTGCTCACACTGAACCTCGCCCCGCAGCCCGGCGAGACCGAGGGCTTCACCCCGCAGCGCCATCTGGACGTCATCGCCGACCACGCCCCCGCGCTCGCGGTGGATGCGATCCTGGTGGACGAGCGCGCCGTCACCGGCGGCGCCTTCGGCCAGGCGGACCTGGCCGGCCTGGAGAAGGCCGCCGAGCGGATGGGCGCCGCACTGGTGCTCGGACGGGTCGCCCGTACCGACGGCACGCCGCGACACGACCCGGAGCTCTTGGCCGCCGCGTACGACCGGATTTTCCGGACACATGGAAGGATCGGGCCATGGCGATGACTCCAGCGGTGAAGGACGAAATCAGCCGGCTCCCGGTCACCCGGGCCTGCTGCCGCAAGGCGGAGGTGTCGGCGATCCTGCGTTTCGCGGGCGGGCTGCACATCGTGAGCGGCCGCATCGTGATCGAGGCGGAGCTCGACACCGGAGCCGCCGCCCGGCGCCTGCGCAAGGACCTGCTGGAGATCTTCGGACACTCCTCGGACCTGGTCGTGATGGCCCCCGGCGGCCTGCGGCGCGGCAGCCGCTACGTGGTCCGGGTGGTCAAGGACGGCGAGCTGCTCGCGCGCCAGACCGGGCTGGTGGACGGCCGCGGTCGCCCGATCCGGGGTCTGCCCCCGGCCGTGGTCTCCGGCGCCACCTGCGACGCCGAGGCGGCCTGGCGCGGCGCCTTCCTGGCCCACGGCTCGCTCACCGAGCCCGGCCGCTCGTCCTCGCTGGAGATCACCTGCCCCGGTTCGGAGGCCGCCCTCGCCCTGGTCGGCGCCGCCCGCCGGCTCGGCATCCCCGCCAAGGCCCGCGAGGTGCGCGGCGTGGACCGGGTGGTGATCCGCGACGGCGACGCGATCGGCGCGCTGCTCACCCGGCTCGGCGCGCACGAGTCGGTGCTGGCCTGGGAGGAGCGCCGGATGCGGCGCGAGGTGCGGGCCACCGCCAACCGGCTGGCCAACTTCGACGACGCCAACCTGCGCCGCTCGGCCCGGGCCGCGGTCGCGGCCGGCGCCCGGGTGGCCCGCGCGCTGGAGATCCTCGGCGAGGAGGTCCCCGAGCACCTGGCCGCCGCCGGCCAGCTGCGGATGCAGCACAAGCAGGCCTCGCTGGAGGAGCTGGGCGCGCTCGCCGACCCGCCGCTGACCAAGGACGCGGTGGCCGGCCGGATCCGCCGACTGCTGGCGATGGCCGACAAGCGCGCCTCCGAGCTGGGCCTGCCGAGCACGGAGGCCAACCTCACCGACGAGATGGCGCTCAACTGACTCTTGACGATCGCGTTCGGTGATGATCTCTCCGCCGGTGCCCGCAGTTCGGGCACCGGCGGTGCTGTGTCCGGGGACCGGGACGGAGGGCCCCTGCCGGAGGTCTCGCGGGGTCGGGACCAACTGCCCCGGAGGGCAAGGACGGAAGACCTGAAGGCGCCTGAATCACGCGCCACGCCAGGGGTTGCCAAGCGGGCTGATGTGCTCTAGCCGCATCTGGAGGGGTAGGGTCATAGGCGGTCGGGGACATCCCAAATTCCACCCCGTCGGCATAGCGTCCGGCGTACCTAACGAGGAGATCGGTTCGTGACGATCCGGGTAGGCATCAACGGATTCGGCCGCATCGGCCGCAACTTCTTCCGTGCGGTTAAGTCCCAGGGCGCGGACATCGAGATCGTCGGCGTCAATGACCTGACCGACACCAAGACCCTGGCGCACCTGCTCAAGTACGACTCGATCCTGGGCACCTTCCCGGGCGAGGTGTCCCACACCGCGGACAGCATCACCGTCGACGGCAAGACCTTCAAGGTCATCGCGGAGCGCGACCCGGCGAACCTCCCCTGGGGCGAGCTGGCCGTCGACATCGTCATCGAGTCGACCGGCATCTTCACCAAGGCCGAGGCGGCGAAGAAGCACGTCGCGGCCGGCGCGAAGAAGGTCATCATCTCGGCGCCCGCCACTGACGAGGACATCACCATCGTCATGGGCGTCAACGACGAGAAGTACGACGCCGCCAACCACACCGTCATCTCCAACGCCTCCTGCACCACCAACTGTGTGGCGCCGCTGGCCAAGGTGCTGAACGAGAACTTCGGCATCGTCAAGGGTCTGATGACCACGGTGCACGCGTACACCAACGACCAGGTCACCCTGGACTTCCCGCACAAGGACCTGCGTCGCGCCCGCGCCGCGGCCCTCAACATCATCCCGACCTCGACGGGTGCCGCCAAGGCGACCGCGCTGGTCCTGCCCGAGCTCAAGGGCAAGCTGGACGGCACCTCGCTGCGCGTCCCGGTCCCGACCGGCTCGATCACCGACCTGGTCGTCACCCTGGAGCGCGACGTCACCGTCGCCGAGGTCAACGAGGCCTTCAAGAAGGCCTCGGAGACCACCCTCAAGGGCATCCTGCAGTACACCGAGGACCCGATCGTCTCCTCCGACATCGTGAACTCGCCGTTCTCCACGATCTTCGACTCGCTGATGACCATGGCCCAGGGCAACCAGGTCAAGATCTTCGGCTGGTACGACAACGAGTGGGGCTACTCGAACCGCCTCGTCAACCTGACCACCCTCGTGGGTGACCGGCTCTGACGCTGCGGGAGCTGACGTGAAGTAGGGGGGAGGGCCCGGAAGGCACGTGCGAAGCCGACCGGGCCCTCCGTCTGCGCACCCTCAACTCCCCTTTGACGGCCCGCTGTTGTGCCGTCGCCTGCTCCACCATCTCGCCAGGAGACCGAAGACCGTGAAGACCATCGAAGATCTGGACGTCGCAGGGCGGCGCGTGTTCGTGCGCGCGGACCTGAACGTCCCGCTGTCCGGCGGCACGATCACCGACGACGGCCGGATCCGCGCCGTCGCCCCGACCATCGCCAAGCTCGTCGAGCGCGGTGCGAAGGTCGTCGTCGCCTCCCACCTCGGCCGCCCCAAGGGCGAGCCGGACCCGCAGTTCTCCCTCGCGCCGGTGGCCGTCCGCCTCGGCGAGATCCTCGGCACGCCGGTCGCGTTCGCGACCGACACCGTGGGCGAGAGTGCGAAGGCCACCGTCGCCGCCCTGGCCGACGGCGCGGTCACGCTGCTCGAGAACCTGCGCTTCAACGCCGGCGAGACCAGCAAGGACGACGCCGAGCGCGGCGCCTTCGCCGACCAGCTGGCCGGCCTCGCCGACCTCTACGTCGGCGACGGCTTCGGTGCGGTGCACCGCAAGCACGCCTCGGTGTTCGACCTGCCGGCCCGCCTGCCGCACGCGGTCGGCGACCTGATCGCCACCGAGGTGGGTGTGCTCAAGCGCCTCACCGAGGAGGTCGAGCGCCCGTACGTGGTGGTGCTCGGCGGCTCCAAGGTCTCCGACAAGGTCGGCGTGATCGACAACCTGCTGGGCAAGGCCGACCGCATCCTGATCGGCGGCGGCATGGCGTACACCTTCCTCAAGGCCAAGGGCTACGAGGTCGGCAGCTCGCTGCTGCAGGAGGACCAGATCCCGACGGTGCTGGACTACCTCAAGCGCGGCGAGGAGAACGGCGTCGAGTTCGTGCTGCCGGTGGACGTCGCGATCTCCGGGTCGTTCCCGGACATCAAGACGCAGGCAGAGGTCGAGGACTTCGCGGTGGTCGGCGCCGACGGCATCCCGGCGGGCACGCTGGGTCTGGACATCGGCCCCAGCTCCTGCGCGCTGTTCGCGGAGAAGCTGGCCGACGCGAAGACGGTGTTCTGGAACGGCCCGATGGGCGTGTTCGAGCACCCGGCCTTCGCCGACGGCACCCGGGCCGTCACCCAGGCCCTGATCGACAGCGACGGGTTCACCGTGGTCGGCGGCGGCGACTCCGCCGCGGCCGTCCGCACCCTGGGCTTCGACGAGACGAAGTTCGGGCACATCTCGACCGGCGGTGGCGCGAGCCTCGAGTACCTGGAGGGCAAGACCCTCCCCGGTCTCGCCGCACTGGAAGGCTGAATCACGCATGACTGAGCGTCTCCCGCTGATGGCGGGCAACTGGAAGATGAACCTCAACCACCTCGAGGCCATCCAGCACACCCAGAAGCTGGCCTTCGCGCTGGCCGACAAGGACTTCGCGGCGGTCGAGGTGGCCGTCCTGGTGCCGTTCACCGACCTGCGTTCGGTGCAGACCCTGGTCGACGGCGACAAGTTGAAGATCAAGTTCGGCTCGCAGGACATCTCGCAGTACGACGGCGGTGCCTACACCGGCGAGATCTCCGGCCCGATGCTGTCCAAGCTGAAGTGCACCTACGCGGTGATCGGCCACTCCGAGCGCCGCGAGTACCACAACGAGACCGACGAGCTGGTCAACGCCAAGGTCAAGGCGGCCTACCGGAACGGGATCACCCCGATCCTGTGCATCGGCGAGCCGCTGGAGATCCGCAAGGCCGGCACCCACGTCGAGTACACCCTGGCCCAGCTCGACGGCGGTCTGAAGGACGTCCCGGCCGACCAGGCCGAGTCCGTCGTCGTCGCCTACGAGCCGGTCTGGGCGATCGGCACCGGCGAGGTGGCGACCCCCGAGGACGCCCAGGAGGTCTGCGCCGCCATCCGCGCGCGGATCGCCGAGCTGTACTCGGCCGAGCTCGCGGACAAGGTCCGGGTGCTGTACGGCGGTTCGGTCAAGTCGTCGAGCGCGGCCGGCCTGATGGCCAAGCCGGACATCGACGGCGGCCTGGTCGGCGGTGCCTCGCTGGACGCCGAGGAGTTCGTCAAGATCGTGCGGTACCGTGAGCAGGCAGTAGGCTAACGCCGCCGCAGCAACGTAGGCTTTGGGGCCGGACCACCTGGCGTGGTCCGGCCCCTTCGCCGAAGATACGAGAGAGTTGGTCCCGCCGTGGTTCTCGGGTTCTCGATTGCCCTGATCGTCTTCAGCCTGCTGATGATCCTCCTGGTGCTGCTGCACAAGGGAAAGGGCGGCGGCCTGTCGGACATGTTCGGCGGCGGCGCGATGTCCACCGGCGGTGGCTCCGCGGTCGCCGAGCGCAACCTGGACCGCATCACGATCGTGGTCGGTCTGGGCTGGTTCGCCTCGCTGTTCGTACTCAACATGGTCCTGAAGTACAAGAGCTGACATACCTCTGACGCCCCGTCGCCCCGCGGCCTATCCTGGAAGGGTCCGGGGCGGAGCCGGTGGTGGCGCATCCTTAACTCCTGCTTACACTAGGACGACTTTCGCCACCGACGCGCATCGCGGCGTGTCGGCGCACCAGCACGCAGGGAGTCAGACCGTGGCAAGTGGCAACGCCATCCGTGGCAGCAGGGTCGGAGCCGGCCCGATGGGTGAGGCGGAGCGCGGCGAATCCGCCCCCCGCAACCGGATCTCCTTCTGGTGTGCCAACAAGCACGAGACCCGGCCGAGCTTCGCGGCCGAGGCGGTCATCCCGGACACCTGGGACTGCCCGCGCTGCGGCTTCCCGGCCGGGCAGGACGAGCACAACCCGCCTGCGCCGTCCCGCAACGAGCCGTACAAGACCCACCTGGCCTATGTCCGTGAGCGGCGCACCGACGCCGACGGCGAGGCGATCCTCGCCGAGGCGCTGGCCAAGCTCCGCGGCGAGATCTGAGCAGGCGAACACCGAAGGGCGCCACCCGTGACGGGTGGCGCCCTTCGGTGTTGCCGAGTGTCCCGAGTGTCCCGAGCCTCAGGCCGAGGCCGGGGGGTACAGCTGGGGCGGCAGCCGGTCCGCGGCGGCGCGGTCCAGCAGCCACAGGGTGCGGCCGGTGCCGTGCGCGCCGGAGGCGGGTGCCTGGAGCTCGCCGGGGCCGGACAGGGCCAGTGCGACCGCGTCCGCCTTGTCCTCGCCGGCCGCCAGCAGCCAGACCTCGCGGGCGGCCCGGATCGCGGGCAGGGTGAGCGAGATCCGGGTCGGCGGAGGCTTCGGCGCGCCGCGCACGCCGATCACCGTCAGCTCGGTCTCCCGCACCCCGGGGTGCTCCGGGAACAGCGAGGCGACATGGGTGTCCGGCCCGACGCCGAGCAGCAGCACGTCGAAGGCGGGGACCCGGAGCCGGTCGGCGGGGCCGGCCGCCTTCGCGAGCTCCTCCGCGTAGCGGGCGGCCGCAGCCTCCACGTCCGAGCCGTCGACGCCGTCCGAGGCGGGCATCTCGTGCACCCGCGCCGGGTCGAGCGGGACGGCGTCCAGCAGTTCGGCGCGGGCCTGGACGGCGTTGCGCTCCGGGTCGCCGGAGGGCAGGAACCGCTCGTCGCCCCACCAGAGGTCCAGCCGCGCCCAGTCGATCGCGTCGCGCGCCGGGGAGGCGGCGATCGCGGCCAGCAGGGCGTTGCCGTTGCGTCCGCCGGTGAGCACCACCGAGGCGGCGCCGCGGGCGGCCTGGGCGTCCACGATCCGGGTGATCAGCCGGGCCGCGGCCGCCTGGGCCATCAGCTCCTTGTCCCGGTGGACGACCAGCTGCGGGGTGGCCGCGGTCATGCGCCCGCCTTCTTGGCGGCGCGCTTGGCGGCGCCCTTGCGGGCCCCCTCGGCCGGGGCGGTGGCGGCGGCCGTCTCCTCGGCCACGGCCGCCTCGACCGCTGCGGTGGCGGCCGCGGCGGCGGCCGCCACCTCGGCGCTGTCCGGCTCCTTGAGCCGCTCCACCGGGGTGCGCACGGCCGTCGCGTAGATGTCGTCCGGGTCGAGCCGGCGCAGCTCCTCGGCGATCAGCTCCGAGGTCTCGCGCCGCTTGAGCGCCACCTGGCGGTCCGGCGAGCCGGGCATCGAGAGCGTGCCCAGCAGGCCGTCCGGGCGGTCCAGGGTGATGTCCCCGTCCGTGGTGCGCAGATGCACCGCGGTGATGCCCGGGCCGTTGGTGACGACCCGCTCGACCGGCACGTGCAGCCGGTTGTGCAGCCACAGGCCGAGCAGTTCCACGCTGGGGTTGTACGACTCGCCCTCGACCACCGCGGAGGTGATCGTGGACGGCCGCTGGTCCAGCGCGGCGGCCAGCATCGAGCGCCAGCCGGTGATCCGGGTCCAGGCCAGGTCGGTGTCGCCCGGGGTGTAGCTCTGGGCCCGCTGGGCGAGCTGGCCGACCGGGGACTCGGCGGTGACCGCGTCGGTGATCCGGCGCTGGGCGAGCGCGCCGAGCGGATCCTGCGCCGGGTGCAGCGGCGCGTTCTCCGGCCACCAGACCACGACCGGGGCGTCCGGCAGCAGCAGCGGCAGGACGACCGACTGGGCGTGCGCGGCGAGTTCGCCGTGCATGCGCAGGACGACCGTTTCGCCGGAGCCGGCGTCGGAGCCGACCAGGATCTCGGCGTCCAGGCGGGTCTCGGCGCGGGCCCGGGGCGAGCGCCCGGCGCGCTTGATGACCGCCAGGGTGCGCGAGGGGTGCTCGCGGGAGGCGTCGTTGGCGGCCTTGAGGGCGTCGTACGCGCTGCCCTCGTCGGTCACGATCACCAGGGTGAGCACCATGCCGGCGGCCGTCGAGCCGCTGGCCCGGCGCGCCCCCATGAGCGCTGCGTTGATCTTGCTGGACGTGGTGTCCGTGAGGTCGGTCTTCATGGCCGGCGCCAGCTCCTGCCGTCTCGTGCGAGCATCTCGTCCGCCTCGGCCGGGCCCCAGGTGCCGGCCGCGTACTCGGCGGGCTTGCCGTGGGCGTCCCAGTACTTCTCGATCGGGTCGAGGATCTGCCAGGAGAGCTCGACCTCCTGGTGACGCGGGAAGAGGTTGGCGTCGCCGAGCAGCACATCGAGGATGAGCCGCTCGTACGCCTCCGGGGAGGACTCGGTGAAGGACTCGCCGTAGGCGAAGTCCATCGTGACGTCCCGGACCTCGAAGGAGGTGCCCGGCACCTTGGAGCCGAACCGCACCGTGACGCCCTCGTCCGGCTGCACCCGGATGACCAGGGCGTTCTGGCCCAGCTCCTCGGTCGCGTAGGAGTCGAACGGCAGGTACGGGGCGCGCTGGAAGACCACCGCGATCTCGGTGACCCGGCGGCCCAGCCGCTTGCCGGTGCGCAGGTAGAACGGCACCCCGGCCCAGCGGCGGTTGTTGATCTCCAGCTTGATGGCCGCGTAGGTGTCGGTCTTGGAGTCCGGGTTGATGCCGTCCTCGTCGAGGTAGCCGCCGACCTCCTCGCCGCCCTGCCAGCCGGCCGTGTACTGGGCGCGCACGGTGTGCTCGCCCAGGTCGGCCGGGAGCTTGACGGCGCTGAGCACCTTGAGCTTCTCGGCCACCAGCGCCTTCGGGTGGAAGGACGCCGGCTCCTCGATGGCGGTGAGCGCCATCAGCTGGAGCAGGTGGTTCTGGATGACGTCACGGGCGGAGCCGATGCCGTCGTAGTAGCCGGCCCGGCCGCCGATGCCGATGTCCTCGGCCATCGTGATCTGCACGTGGTCGACGTACGACCGGTTCCAGATCGGCTCGAACATCTGGTTGGCGAACCGGAGCGCCAGGATGTTCTGGACGGTCTCCTTGCCCAGGTAGTGGTCGATCCGGAAGACCTCGTCCCGGGGGAAGACCTCGTGGACGATCCGGTTCAGCTCCTGGGCGGATTCCAGGTCGTGGCCGAAGGGCTTCTCGATGACGGCGCGGCGCCAGGAGCCCTTGGGGGGATCGGCCAGCCCGTGCTTCTTGAGCTGCTGGACGACGGTCGGGAAGTACTTCGGCGGCACGGAGAGGTAGAAGGCGAAGTTGCCGCCGGTGCCCTGCGCCTGGTCCAGCTCCTCGATGGTCTCGCGGAGCTTGTCGAAGGCGTCGTCGTCGTCGAAGGTTCCGTGGACGAAGCGCATGCCCTTGGCGAGCTGCTGCCAGACCTCCTCGCGGAAGGGGGTGCGGGCGTGCTCCTTGACCGCGTCGTGGACCTCCTGGGCGAAGTCCTCGTCCTTCCACTCGCGGCGGGCGAAGCCGACGAGGGAGAAGCCCGGCGGCAGCAGACCGCGGTTGGCCAGGTCGTAGATGGCCGGCATGAGCTTCTTGCGGGAGAGGTCGCCGGTGACCCCGAAGATGACCAGGCCGGACGGCCCCGCGATGCGCGGGAGCCGCCGGTCCGAGGGGTCGCGAAGCGGGTTGACGGGTGCCGACGGGAGGTCGTCCGCGTCCTGCACCGGGGTCAACTCGGGGAAATCAGTGCTCACTTGATGGGCTCCGCTTTCGTGCGCCGTTCGCAGGGGGTCACTTCTCGTCGGCGAAGGAGGCGAGCGAGGCGGTGACGGTGTCGAGCAGCTCGTTCCAGGACTGCTCGAACTTCTCGACGCCCTCGTCCTCCAGCACCTGGACGACGTCGTCGTAGTCGACGCCCGCGGCGGCGATGGCGTCCATCACGGCCTTGGCGTCGGCGTAGTTGGGGACGATGGTGCCGCCGGTGACCACGCCGTGGTCGTCGGTGGCGTCCAGGGTGGCCTCGGGCATCGTGTTGACGGTGCCGGGGGCGACCAGCTCGGTGACGTAGAGGGTGTCCGGCAGCGCCGGGTCCTTGACGCCGGTGGAGGCCCAGAGCGGACGCTGCGGCTTGGCGCCGGCGGCCTCCAGGGCGACCCAGCGGGCGTGGCCGGCGCGCTTGCCGTCGACGCTGCCGAAGATCTCCTCGTACGCCTGGTAGGCGAGGCGGGCGTTGGCCAGCGCGGCCTTGGAGCGGAGGTCCTTGGCGTCGCCGCCGATCTTCTCCAGGCGCTTGTCGATCTCGGTGTCCACGCGGGACACGAAGAAGGAGGCGACCGACTCGATCTGGGAGAGGTCCAGGCCCTTGGCCTTGGCGGACTCCAGGCCGGTCAGGTAGGCGTCCATGACGGCCTTGTAGCGCTCCAGCGAGAAGATCAGCGTGACGTTGACGCTGATGCCCTTGCCGATGACCTCGGCGATCGCGGGCAGACCGGCCCTGGTGGCGGGGATCTTGATGAAGACGTTCGGGCGGTCGACCAGCCACCACAGCTGCTTGGCCTCGGCCACCGTGGCGGCGGTCTCGTGGGCCAGCCGCGGGTCGACCTCGATCGACACCCGGCCGTCGCGGCCGTTGGAGGCGTCGTAGACCGGGCGCAGCACGTCGGCGGCGTCACGGACGTCCGAGGTGGTGATCATGCGGACGGCCTCGTCCGTGGTGACCTTGCGGACGGCGAGGTCCTTCAGCTGGCCGTCGTAGGAGCTGTCGCCGCCGCCGATGGCCTTCTGGAAGATGGTCGGGTTGGTGGTCACGCCCACCACGTGCTTGTGCTGCACCAGCTCGGCGAGGTTGCCGCTGTTCAGCCGCTTGCGGCTGAGGTCGTCCAGCCAGATCGCCACGCCTTCGTCGCTGAGGCGCTTCAGTGCGTCGGTCATGGTGCTTCAGTCCTTACGTCTTTTGCTGCTGTGGGGTGTGTGGGGCGGGCCGGGGCGCCGGTGTGCGGTCGGCGCCCCGGCCCGGGTGCCGCTAGCGGTTGACGGCCTCGAGCGAGCGGAGGGCGTTGTGGGCCTCGGCGACGACGCGCTCGGCGGTGATGCCGAACTCCTCGAACAGCACCTGGTAGTCGGCGGAGGCGCCGAAGTGCTCCAGCGAGACGATCCGGCCGTGGTCGCCGACCAGCTCGCGCCAGCCCTGGGCGATGCCGGCCTCGACCGAGACCCGGGCCTTGACCGACGGCGGCAGCACGCTGTCGCGGTAGGCCTGGTCCTGCTCCTGGAACCACTCGAAGGACGGGACCGAGACGACGCGGGTGGCGACGCCCTCGGCCTCCAGGACCTCGCGGGCCTTGACGGCCAGCTGGACCTCGGAGCCGGTGCCGAGCAGGATCACCTGCGGGGTGCCGCTGGAGGCCTCGGCCAGGATGTAGCCGCCCTTCGCGGTGCCCTCGGCGGAGCCGTACACCGTGCGGTCGAAGGTCGGGACGTTCTGGCGGGTGAGGGCCAGGCCGACCGGGCCGGGGTGGGTGGTCTGGCGCTCGAGGACCGTGCGCCAGGCGACGGCGGTCTCGTTGGCGTCGGCCGGGCGGACCATGGCCAGGCCCGGGATGGCGCGCAGCGAGGCCAGGTGCTCGACCGGCTGGTGGGTCGGGCCGTCCTCGCCGAGGCCGATGGAGTCGTGCGTCCACACGTAGGTGACCGGCAGCTTCATCAGGGCGGCCAGGCGGACGGCGGGGCGCATGTAGTCGGCGAAGACCAGGAAGGTGCCGCCGAAGACGCGGGTCTTCCCGTGCAGCGCGATGCCGTTCATGGCGGAGCCCATGGCGTGCTCGCGGATGCCGAAGTGGATGGTCCGGCCGTAGGGGCTGGCCGACTTCAGCGGGTTGCCCTCGGGGAGGAAGGAGCTGTCCTCGTCGATGGTGGTGAGGTTGGACTCGGCGAGGTCGGCCGAGCCGCCCCACAGCTCCGGGATCACCGCGCCGAGGGCCTTCAGGGTCTCGCCGCTCGCCTTGCGGGTGGCGACGGCCTTGCCGGACTCGAAGACCGGGACGGCCTTCTTCCAGCCCTCGGGCAGCTCGCCGGCCGTGATGCGGTCGAACTCGGCGGCGCGGTGCGGGTTGGCGGCGCGCCAGGCGTCGAAGGACTTCTCCCACTCGCCGCGGACGGCCTTGCCGCGCTTGACGACCAGTCGGGCGTGCTCGATGACCTGGTCGCTGACCTCGAAGGTCTTCTCCGGGTCGAAGCCCAGGACCTTCTTGGTGGCGGCGATCTCGGCGCCGCCGAGCGCGGAGCCGTGGGCCTTGGCGGTGTTCTGGGCGTCCGGGGCCGGCCAGGCGATGATCGTGCGCATAGCGATCATCGACGGGCGGGAGGTCTCGGCCTTGGCGGCGGTCAGGGCCTCGGCGAGCGCCTCGACGTCGATGTCGCCGTTGGACTTCGGCGCGACGCGCTGGACGTGCCAGCCGTACGCCTCGTACCGCTTGAGGACGTCCTCGGAGAAGGCGGTCTCGGTGTCGCCCTCGATCGAGATGTGGTTGTCGTCGTAGAGCGCGACCAGGTTGCCGAGCTTCTGGTGGCCGGCGAGCGAGGAGGCCTCGGCGGAGATGCCCTCCTCCAGGTCGCCGTCGGAGACGATGGCCCAGACGGTGTGGTCGAACGGCGACTCGCCGGCCGCGGCGTCCGGGTCGAACAGGCCGCGCTCGAAGCGGGCCGCCATCGCCATGCCCACGGCGTTGGCGATGCCCTGGCCGAGCGGGCCGGTGGTGGTCTCGACGCCGGCGGTGTGGCCGTGCTCGGGGTGACCGGGGGTGCGGCTGCCGGCGACCCGGAAGGCCTTGAGGTCGTCGAGCTCCAGGCCGTAACCGGAGAAGTAGAGCTGGGTGTAGAGCGTCAGACTGGTGTGCCCGGGGGAGAGGACGAACCGGTCACGGCCGGCCCAGGCCGGGTCGGTCGGGTCGTGGCGCAGGAAGCGCTGGAAGATCAGGTAGGCGGCGGGGGCCAGCGACATGGCCGTCCCCGGGTGTCCGTTGCCGACCTTCTGAACCGCGTCCATCGCCAGGACCCGGGCCGTGTCGACGGTCCGGTCGTCGAGGTCCGACCACTCGAATGCATTCGGCGTCGTGCTCACCCTGTCTCAGGGCTCCTTCCATTGTGAAGAGTGACCCCGTGAGGGACCGGGTCGGCCACGTCGCTGGGGCCGGACGCTGGGTGGTGCCGGTCACGGAGGGTAGATCCCGCTTCTGTGGGCGAGCCTACCGTCCGGCCCGGGGCTCACCCTCCGTGGTGGGGGAACCCTGGCATGTTGGCAGTCATTCCCCGGACATTTCGTGGACGACCCTGCGACCGGGGGCCCGGTCCCTTTGTCCACCCTCGCCCGGATCCGTCCGGTTCGCCTCTCCGGGGCGCGGGACGGGGGACCGGTGGTCCCGGCGGGCCCGGGAGCGGCGTCGAGGACAACGTTCCTGGTCGGGGCGGCAGGGGTTCACCCGGGGGTGTGCGTTCCGCCCCGCCGGGGCACCCCGGGGCCGGTGGGGAGATATGGAGCGTCTAAGGTGGCGTGGTACGCGCAGAGCGGACGATTCGGGAACAACGTTCCGGTGGCCGCCTGTGAGGATTCATCTTCAGTTGGGGTGTTAGTGACCGCCGTCGAATCCCGTCCCGCCGGGGTCACCGGGGCGACGCCTGCGCACCGGCCGTTCGGGGCCCGTGTCGGCGCCTTCGTCGCACTGACCAAACCGCGGATCATCGAGCTGCTGCTGATCACCACGGTGCCGGTGATGTTCCTGGCGGAGCGCGGGGTGCCGAACCTCCTGCTGGTGCTGGAGGTGATCATCGGCGGGTACCTCTCGGCGGGTGGCGCCAACGCCCTCAACATGTACATCGACCGCGACATCGACGCGGTGATGTCCCGCACCGAGCGCCGCCCGATCGTCACCGGCATGGTGTCGCCGCGCGAGGCGCTGGTGTTCGGCATCGCGCTGGGCGTCCTGTCGACGGTCTGGCTGGGCGTCCTGGTCAACTGGCTGTCCTCGGCGCTGGCGCTCGGCGCTCTCCTCTTCTATGTGTTCGTCTACACGCTGGGGCTGAAGCGCCGCACCGCGCAGAACATCGTCTGGGGCGGGATCGCCGGTTGCATGCCGGTCTTCGTCGGCTGGGCGGCGATCACCAACTCGCTCTCCTGGTCGGCGCTGGTGCTGTTCCTGGTGATCTTCTTCTGGACGCCGCCGCACTACTGGCCGCTGTCGATGAAGGTCCGTGAGGACTACGCCCGGGCCGGGGTGCCGATGCTGCCGGTGATCAAGGGCAACCTGGCGGTGGCCAAGCAGATCGTCGCCTACTCCTGGGTGATGGTGGCGGTCTCGCTGCTGCTGTGGCCGCTGGCCGACACCAGCTGGCTGTACCCGGCCGCCGCGGTGGTGCTGGGCGCGTTCTGGCTGAAGGAGGCGCACGCGCTGTACGGGCGGGCGAAGTCCGGTGTGGTCGGCGCCAAGCTGAAGGAGATGCGGCTGTTCCACTGGTCGATCACCTATCTGACGCTGCTGTTCGTGGTGATCGCGGTGGACCCGTTCGTGAAGTGACGCGGTGACGCAGACGTGAGGAAGGGCCCCGGTCGACTCGACCGGGGCCCTTCTCGTTCGTTCGCGTTCGTGGCGAGCGGTTCGGCCAGTGGTCGGGCTAGCGGTCGGGCAGCTCGGAGGGGCCGACGTGGCCGTCCAGCCAGTCCTTGAGCGGCTGCGAGGCGCGCAGGAACCCGGTGATCCGCTCGTACGCGGCGCGGGTGCCCAGCCAGGGCTCGGGGGCCCACTCCTGCCAGGCGATCAGCCCCTTGTGGCGGAGCAGCTCGATCCGCGGGTGGTCCTTGGGGTAGCCGCGCGGGGCGGACTTCAGGGAGTCCCGGCCGACCACCTCCGGCCCGGCCCGGCGGACCCGGGCGGCCACCCGTTCCAGCTCGGCGCCGGAGACGTCCTCGGCGACCGCGGTCCGGTAGCGGTCCAGCTGGTCGGGGGCGAGCCGGTACAGCCCGTTGCCGCAGGCCAGGCCGTCGGCGGAGAGCTGGACGTAGCCGCCGGCCGCCAGGTGGGCGCCGATGTGCGTCTTGTACGGGGACTTGTCGGCGCTGAACCGCACATCGCGGTTGGGCCGGAAGATCTTGCCCGGCCCGAACTCGGGCTCGAGCTCGTCCAGCAGCCGTTCCATCGGCTCCCGTACGGCCTGCTCGTACCGGTCCTTGTGGGACTGCCAGAAGGTCTTGGAGTTGTCGGCCTCGAGGTGCTCGTAGAAGTCGAGCGCCTCGGCCGGCCAGCCGTCGAAGGTCACCCCACCAGTATGTGGCCCGGTGCACACGGCGCTCCCGTCGCCAGCTCTACTACCGCTCGGTAGCATGCGGGCATGAGCAGCGCAGAGACCGCCACCCCCGCCGCGCCGGACGCCCGTGCCGAGCGCCGCGCCAAGCGCATCGCCAAGCACCTGACCGCCTTCGCCGCGGCGCACGGCGGCAGCGCCGACGGCGTCGTCGAGTACGTCGGCTCGGTCGCCACCCGGATCGTCGTGGTCGGCGCCGACGGCGCCTGGGGCGACCAGGTCGCGCCCAGCTACGCGGTCGGCCGCCGGGCCGCCGAGCTGGCCGGGGTCACCCTGCACGAGAACTTCGAGGGCGAACTTGGCCTGAAGGTGCGCACCGGCGCGTACGAGTGGAAGCGCATGGCCGGCATCCAGATCGGCGGCTGACCCCCGCCCCGTCACACGCAGTAGGGCCCCGGTCTCCAGGAGACCGGGGCCCTACTGCGTGGTGCGTGGCTCGCGCTGTGCCGGGGGTCAGGCGGTTGCGGGCTGGGGGGTTCGGGTGGGGGGTGCGGTCGGGGCCGGGGTGTTCTCGCGGGCGCGGAGGGCGAGCGGGATGCGCAGGGCGGCGATCCAGATCAGGGTGGCGCCCAGCATGTGCAGGCCGACCAGCAGTTCCGGGACGTCGGTGAAGTACTGGACGAAGCCGATCACGCCCTGGAGCAGCAGGCCGATCACCAGCTCGCGGGCCCGGGCCCGGGCGGCCGGCGGGGCCTTGACGGCGGCGAACACGAAGATCACCGCGATCGAGAGGCCGATCGAGAGGAAGGCCAGGTCGGCGTGGGCCTGGGCGAGGCGGTCGTAGTCCAGCGGGATCCGCGGGACCATCTTGTTGTCCTTGGGCGTCCCGGGGTGGTGGCCGGCGCCGGTGACCAGGGTGCCGGCGGCCACCAGCAGGCCGATCACGCCGACCTGGGCGTAGGAGAGCCGCTTGATCGGCTCGGCCACCAGCGGGCGGGCCGGGCCGTCGCCCTCCTTGGACCGCTCCCACATCAGGGTCGCGACCCAGACCAGGGCCATCGCGGCGACCAGGTGCAGTGCCACGGTGTACGGGTTGAGGCCGGTCAGCACGGTGATGCCGCCGATCACGGCGTTGCTCATCACCAGCCAGAACTGGGCCCAGCCGAGCCTGGTCAGGCCGCGCCGCCGGGGCCGGAAGCAGCGCGCGGCGATGATCGCCCAGCCGACGGCGGCGCTCAGCACGTAGGTGAGCATCCGGTTGGTGAACTCCACGACGCCGTGGAAGCCCATCTCGGCGGTCGGGGTGAGGCTCTCGTCGGTGCAGCGCGGCCAGGTGGTGCAGCCGAGGCCGGAGGCGGTGAGGCGGACGGCACCGCCGGTGACGACGATCACCACGCTCATCACCAGCGCGGCGAACGCGGCGCGCTTGACCATGGCGGCGGAGGGCTGCCAGCGCTCGGCGAGCAGGGAGAAGGGGGTGGTGTTAGGCACGGCGTCCATGGTATGCGGCCTTACAGCCGATCTTGGGGCGGGGGCGGGCGGGCGTCGGTGGGCGTCAGCGGACGTTCACGGGTGCCCGGTGTCGACTTGGCGGCAAATCCACCAAGGGCATGACGGGGCAAAGCGGACTGTTCGGGTAATGCGGTCATTGGTCTTGACCAATTGCCTGCATGGCCGAAAGAGTGCGGTTTGGTCCATACCTTTTTCAGGACCCCTCCCACACCCCCGCACGCAAGCGGAGATCCTGCACATGCGCATATCCGTTCCCGCCGCAGCGCTCGCGCTCGGCGGATCACTCGTTCTGGCCGGGCTCGTCGCCCCGGCCGCCGCCCACGCCGCCCCGAACCAGTGCCTGAACCTCGGGGTCGCCAACCTCTACGGTGAGTTCGTCGAGGGCGACGACACCCACACGCCGGACGCCGAGGGTGCGGTGGCGGTCGGCGGCAACGCCGACTTCACCGGCGGCTTCTCGGTCGGCCAGGAGCTGACCCCCGAGCAGGTGAAGGCGCTGCCGGGCGGCAACGCCCTGGTCGTCGCCGGCAAGCTGACCGGCCACAACACCCAGGTGATGAAGGGCAACGGCGTCTACGGCTCGAAGGCCGAGGGTGCCGTGATCCAGGCCCACCAGGGCACGGTCGGCCAGGGGAAGTCGCCGATCGACTTCGCCGCCGAGTTCGCCCGGGTCCGTGCCGTGTCCACCACCCTGGCCGGCACGCCGCAGACCGCCGGCGCCACGGTCGAGGCCAAGGGCAAGGAGCTCTACCTCACCAGCGGCGACGCCGCCTTCAACAGCTTCACCGTCTCCGCCGCCGCCCTCCAGGGCGCCACCGGGATCTTCGTCAAGGTGCCGGCCGGCTCGGTCACCGTGGTCACCGTCACCGGCGACTCCTACGACATGGCGGCCGCGAAGACCACCGGCTTCTTCCTCTGGGACGAGGGCAAGAAGGCCTACGTCCTGGACGACAAGCTGCAGAGCGCGCACGGCGGGGCGGTCCGCTCCAAGCTGCTCTGGAACTTCCCGACCGCCACCAAGGTGGTCAAGAGCAGCCAGGCCGCCTGGTCCGGCACCGTGCTGGCGCCGAACGCGGCGTTCGACCTCGGTTCGGCGGCCCCGGTGAACGGCTCGGTCATCGTCAAGTCGCTGACCGGCAAGGGTGGTGCGGAGACGCACCACTACCCCTTCACCGGCTGCCTGCCGACCACGCCCACCACCCCGCCGACGACGCCGCCGACGCCGAGCACCCCGCCCACCACCCCGCCGGTGGTGCCGCCGACCGGTACGCCGTCGGCGAGCGTCACCCCGAGCACGCCGGGCTCCACCGGGACCCCGAGCACGCCGCCGACCACCCCCGGTACGACCGGCACCCCGGCGCCCTCGGTGACCCCGAGCGCCTCGGGCAGCCCGTCCGTTCCGGCCACCGGCAGGCCGAGCGCGAGCGGGTCGGCGAGCCCGTCCGCGAGCGCCTCCGCCTCGGCGGCCGTGCCGGGTGCCTCGGCGAGCCCGTCGGCCGGGGCCGTCACCGAGGGCGGCCTCGCCCACACCGGCTCCGGTCCGGTCGTGCCGCTGACGATCGCCGGTGGCCTGGCCCTCGCCGCCGGTGGCGCGCTGGTCCTGGTCGCGCGTCGGCGCAAGGCAGCCGGCCGGGTCTGACCCGCGACGGTCCGCTCCGTATCGGTTGAAGGGGCATGACCCGCTTTGCTCCTTCAGGCACCCCTGGTGATCGAAAATGATCACCAGGGGTGCAGTCTTTCGGCCACCCTGACCGTGTCCATTCGGGTCGGCGGCAACCGTGTTGCCCGAGCTGACGGGCCTGCGAGGGCGCCGAAGCACATCCGGATGTCACCGGAAAGTCGAAATCCGGACGTGCAGCGGGGTGTGGAGCGGTAGGGGGCTGCCGGTAGAGTCCCCCGGACAGTCGTAGCGGGCCCACCGCTGTTCCACTCAATGCGCCTGCTGCACAAGACCGTTCGGAGGGAACTACGAAATGGCGCGACAGCGGCGGCAGATAGGCATCGGCAGTGCGGCGATCGCGGGAACGGCCGTGGCGGCCGTCCTGCTGCCGGTGGCGCTGGCGACCAGTGCCTCGGCCCATGTCCCGACCTGGCAGGTCACCTGCGACAAGATCGTGATCGACCTCGCCAACTACAGCGACAAGGCGGGCGTCAAGAACGCCGTCAGTCTGACCGTCGACGGCGAGAAGGTGCTGGACCAGAAGGAGTTCGGCAAGACCTTCAAGCAGACCTTCCCGGTGAAGGACCACAGCGCGCCGATCAAGGCCACGCTCGTGGTGACCACCACCGAGGACCCGAAGAACGCGGACTGGAACAAGACGGAGACGAAGACGATCGAGGTCTGCGCGACCCCGACGCCCACTCCGACTCCCACCCCGACCGTCACCCCGACGCCGACCCCCACGGCGACGGTGACGCCCACCCCGACTCCCACCGCGACGGTGACGCCGACGCCGAGCCCCACCGCCACGGTGACGCCCACCCCGCCCCCGGTCACCCCGACCGTGACGCCGAGCCGACCGGCCACGCCGACGGTCACTCCGTCGACCGCCGCGCCCGTCCCGCCGCGGACGTCCTCGCCGACCCCGGCCGGCCCGGCGCTGGCCGCGACCGGTAGCAGCGACGCCACGCCGGTCATCGCGGCCGTCGGCGGCGGTGTCGTGCTCCTCGGCGGCGCGCTCGTCCTGCTCGCCCGCCGCCGTCGCGGCGGCGACCAGGGCTGAGGTACGGCGCCTCGCGCACCGAGGCGGTAGTTACGCCGACGGCCCCCCGGTTCCGATGAACCGGGGGGCCGTCGTGTCGTGTCACGCGGTCGGGCGGGGCCATCAAGGAGACAGCCCCTACTCCCAGCGGAAGAAGCGCGCGGCGGCAGCGAGGCCGAGGACGGCCCAGCCGCCCAGCAGGCCGAGGTCGGCCCACGGCACCCCGGCGCCGTCCTGGAGCACCGAGCGCAGGCCGTCCGACAGCGCGGCGATCGGCAGCAGCTCCAGCACGGACTGCGCCGCCGCCGGGAACTTCGACAGCGGCACGACCACCCCGCCCGCGAGCAGCAGCAGGACGAAGACCAGGTTGGCGGCCGCGAGCGTCGCCTCCGCCTTCAGCGTGCCGGCCATCAGCAGGCCGAGCCCGGAGAAGGCGGCGGTGCCGAGCACCAGCAGGGCGGCCACGGTGAGCGGGTTGCCCTGCGGCGACCAGCCGAGGGCCAGCGCGATCACCGACAGCAGCGCGACCTGGAGCGCCTCGGTGACCAGGACGCAGCCGGTCTTGGCGGTCAGCAGTGCCCAGCGCGGCAGCGGGCTGGCGCCCAGCCGCTTCAGCACGCCGTAGCGGCGCTCGAAGCCGGTGGCGATGGCCTGCCCGGTGAAGGCCGTCGACATCACGGCGAGCGCGAGCAGTCCCGGTGCGAGGAAGTCGACCCGCTTGCCGGGCCCCTCGACGGCGACGATGTCCACCGCGGAGAAGAGCACCAGCAGCACGGTCGGGATGACCACGGTGAGCAGCAGCTGCTCGCCGTTGCGCAGCAGCATCCGGGTCTCGAACGCGGTCTGGGCGAGCAGCATCCGGCCGACCGGCGCCGCTCCGGGACGGGGGGAGTAGTCGGTCACGAGCGCAGGTCCCGTCCGGTCAGGTCGAGGAAGACGTCTTCGAGGCTGCGGCGCTGCACCGCGAGCCGCTCCGGGAGGATGCCGGTGGCCGCGCACCAGGCGGTGACGGCGGCGAGCAGCTGCGGGTCGACCGGCGCCTCGATGCGGTAGCTCCCGGGGGAGGGCTCGGCGGCGGTGGCGCCCTCGGGCAGCTCCTTGAGCAGGGTGGTGAGGTCGAGCCCGGGCGGGCCGTCGAAGCGCACGCTGGACTCGGCGCCGCCGCGGCACAGCTCCTCCGGGGTGCCGCCGGCGATCACCCGGCCCCGGTCGACGATCGCGACCCGGTCGGCGAGCTGCTCGGCCTCGTCCATGTGGTGGGTGGTGACGACCACGGTGACGCCGTCCCGGCGCAGGTCGCGGACCAGTTCCCAGGTGGCGCGGCGGGCCTGCGGGTCGAGGCCGGCGGTGGGCTCGTCCAGGAAGACCAGTTCGGGGCGGCCGACCACGGCCATCGCCAGGGCGAGCCGCTGCTGCTGGCCGCCGGAGAGCCGGCGGTAGGTGGTGCGGCCGCAGGAGCCCAGGCCGAGCCGTTCGACCAGCGCGTCGACGTCCAGCGGGTGGGCGTGCAGCTTCGCGGTGTGCCGGAGCATCTCGACGGCGCGGGCGCCCGCGTACACGCCGCCGGACTGGAGCATCACGCCGATCCGGGGGCGCAGCTCGGCGTTCTGCGCGACCGGGTCCAGGCCGAGCACCCGGACGGTGCCGGCGTCGGGGCGGCGGTAGCCCTCGCAGGTCTCGACGGTGGTGGTCTTGCCGGCGCCGTTCGGGCCGAGCACGGCGGTGACGGTGCCCCGGTCGATGCGCAGGTCGAGACCGTCCACCGCGGTCTTCTCGCCGTAGCGCTTGACCAGCCCGGTGATCTGGACCGCGGGTTCGGATTGCATGCCTGTGAGTCTAAGAGGGGCCAACGGATGGCCCCGACACCGGGTTTGGTGATCATTTCCGCAGGTCAGGTAAGGCTAACCTGCGTGACAGATGCCACGGGTGAGGTCTGGATCACGGCTTGTCCTGTCGGAAGTAATTACGCAACACTGGTGTTGTGAAAAACATGCGCGAGCACTCCACGCAGCAGGAGGCCGAGTCGGCCCCCGGCTGTGCCGTGCCCGCGACGGCGACCGAGGTGCTGCTGGACGGCCACCGGGCCACCCGGGACCGGGTCGCCCGGTCGATCCTGGACCACGGCCCCTCCTCCGCCGCCGACCTGGCGAGCCGGCTCGGTCTCACCACCGCGGCCGTCCGCCGTCACCTGGACGGCCTTACCGCCGCCGGCCTGGTCGAGTCCCGCGAGCAGCGGGTCTACGGCAGCCGCGGCCGGGGCCGTCCGGCCAAGGTCTTCGCCCTGACCGACGGTGGTCGCGACGCCTTCTACCAGGCGTACGACCAGCTCGCCGCCGACGCCCTGCGCTGGATCTCCGACGCGGTCGGCGGCGGCAAGGCCGGGGAGGAGGCGGTCGCCGCCTTCGCCCGGGCCCGGTTCGGCCGGCAGGCGGAGAAGTACGGCGAGGCCCTCAGCTCCGCCGGAGCGGGCGAGCGCACCGAGGCACTGGCCCAGGCGCTCAGTGCCGACGGGTACGCTGCCACGGTGCGGCGGGTCCCGTCGGCCGCGGCCCAGGCCCCGGCGGGCGCCCAGCTCTGCCAGCACCACTGCCCGGTCGCGCACATCGCCGAGCAGTTCCCGCAGCTCTGCGAGGCGGAGACCGAGGTCTTCTCCCAGCTGCTGGGCACCCATGTGCAACGGCTGGCCACCATCGCCCACGGCGACGGGGTCTGCACCACCTATGTGCCGGCACCCGGTGCCGCATCGTCGCCCGCCCTGCGCACCGCCGCGGGCCGGGACACCGATGCCGCGCCGACTGCCGGTACGTCCACCGAAGATTCAGCGTCCGCGCGTTAGGAAGCTCGCATGACTGACACCGTTTCGCACCCCGAGCTCGAGGGCCTGGGCAACTACGAGTACGGCTGGGCCGACCCGGACGTCGCCGGCGCCGGCGCCAAGCGCGGGCTCAGCGAGGACGTGGTCCGCGACATCTCGGCGAAGAAGAACGAGTCCGAGTGGATGCTGAACCTGCGTCTCAAGGGCCTGAAGCTGTTCGGCAAGAAGCCCATGCCGACCTGGGGCTCCGACCTCTCCGGCATCGACTTCGACAACATCAAGTACTTCGTCCGCTCCACCGAGAAGCAGGCCGAGTCGTGGGAGGACCTGCCCGCGGACATCAAGGCCACCTACGACAAGCTGGGCATCCCGGAGGCGGAGAAGCAGCGCCTGGTCGCCGGTGTCGCCGCCCAGTACGAGTCCGAGGTCGTCTACCACCAGATCCGCGAGGACCTGGAGGAGCAGGGTGTCATCTTCCTGGACACCGACACCGCGCTCAAGGAGCACCCGGAGCTCTTCCACGAGTACTTCGGCACCGTCATCCCGACCGGTGACAACAAGTTCGCCGCGCTGAACACGGCCGTGTGGTCCGGCGGCTCCTTCATCTACGTGCCGAAGGGTGTCCGCGTCGACATCCCGCTCCAGGCCTACTTCCGGATCAACACCGAGAACATGGGCCAGTTCGAGCGGACGCTGATCATCGTCGACGAGGACGCCTACGTCCACTACGTCGAGGGCTGCACCGCGCCGATCTACTCCTCGGACTCGCTGCACTCCGCGGTCGTGGAGATCATCGTCAAGAAGGGCGGCCGCTGCCGCTACACGACGATCCAGAACTGGTCGAACAACGTCTACAACCTGGTCACCAAGCGCGCCGTGGCGTACGAGGGCGCGACCATGGAGTGGGTGGACGGCAACATCGGCTCCAAGGTCACCATGAAGTACCCGGCCGTCTACCTGATGGGCGAGCACGCCAAGGGCGAGACCCTGTCGATCGCCTTCGCCGGTGAGGGCCAGCACCAGGACGCCGGCGCCAAGATGGTCCACATGGCGCCGAACACCTCCTCCAACATCGTCTCCAAGTCGGTGGCGCGCGGCGGCGGCCGGACCTCCTACCGGGGTCTGATCGAGATCGGCGAGGGCTCCAAGGGCGCCAAGTCCAACGTGCTCTGCGACGCGCTGCTGGTCGACACCATCTCCCGCTCGGACACCTACCCCTACGTGGACGTCCGCGAGGACGACGTGTCCATGGGCCACGAGGCCACCGTCTCCAAGGTCAGCGAGGACCAGCTCTTCTACCTGATGAGCCGCGGCATGACCGAGTTCGAGGCCATGGCGATGATCGTCCGCGGCTTCGTCGAGCCGATCGCGCGCGAGCTGCCGATGGAGTACGCGCTGGAGCTGAACCGGCTGATCGAGCTGCAGATGGAGGGCTCCGTCGGCTGACCCGCCGGCCGCCCGCCGTCCATCGAAACTTTTTTGAGGAAGAGAGCACAACGAACAGCCATGGCTGACGTCCAGAACAACTCCGGCTCCACCACCGCCGGTTCGATCGAGGTCGGCACCGCCGGTGCCGGCGCCCAGCTCGCCGGTCCCGGCACCGGTCGGGACAGTGTCCGCCAGCCGATCGACGCGCGCGTCGCGGTCGCGCCGTCCTTCGACGTCGCGGACTTCCCGGTGCCCACCGGTCGCGAGGAGGACTGGCGGTTCACCCCGCTGCACCGCCTCGGCGGCCTGCACGACGGCACCGCCGCCACCGCCGACAAGGGCGAGGACAAGGTCGAGCTGAGCCTGCCCGAGGGGGTCACCGCCGAGACCGTCGGCCGTGACGACGCCCGCCTCGGCAAGGCCGGCAAGCCGGTCGACCGGGTCGCCGCGCAGGCGTTCAGCGCCTTCGAGCAGGCGCTCGTGGTCACCGTCCCCAAGGAGACGGTGCTCACCGAACCGGTGCGGATCGACGTGCACGGCGAGGGCGGCACCCGCTTCGCGCACGTGGTCGTCGACGTCAAGCCGTTCGCCGAGGCCGTCGTGGTGATCAACCACACCGGCACCGGCACCCGGGCCGCCAACGTCGAGCTGCTGGTCGGTGACGGCGCCAAGCTGACCTTCGTCTCGGTCCAGGACTGGGAGCGCGACGCGGTCCACGTCGCCCAGCAGACCGCGCTGGTCGGCCGTGACGCCTCGCTGAAGTCCGTCGTCGTCACCTTCGGCGGCGACGTGGTCCGGATCCACCCGCGGGTCAACTACGCCGCTCCCGGTGGCGAGGCCGAGCTGCTCGGCCTCTACTTCGCCGACGCCGGCCAGCACCTCGAGCACCGTCTGGTCATCGACCACGACACCCCGCACTGCCGCTCCAACGTCGTCTACAAGGGCGCGCTGCAGGGCCAGGACGCGCACGCGGTGTGGATCGGCGACGTGCTGATCCGCGCCGCCGCCGAGGGCACCGACACCTACGAGCTCAACCGCAACCTGGTGCTCACCGACGGCGCCCGGGTCGACTCGGTGCCGAACCTGGAGATCGAGACCGGCGAGATCGTCGGGGCCGGCCACGCCTCCGCCACCGGCCGCTTCGACGACGAGCAGCTCTTCTACCTGCGCTCCCGCGGCATCCCGGCCGACGAGGCCCGCCGCCTGGTGGTGCGCGGCTTCTTCGCCGAACTGGTCCAGCAGATCGGCGTCGCCGAGATCCAGGACCACCTCATGGAGAAGATCGAGGCCGAGCTGGAAGCGGCGGTCTGACACCCATGAGCTTCCTTCGCGCCTGCGCGCTGAGCGAACTGGCTGAGGACGTGCCCAAGCGCGTCGACCTCAACGGCGTACCGGTCGCCGTCGTCCGCACCGACGAGGGGGTGTTCGCGGTCAACGACATCTGCTCGCACGCGAACGTCTCGCTGTCCGAGGGCGAGGTCGAGGACTGCATGATCGAGTGCTGGCTGCACGGCTCCAGCTTCGACCTGCGCACCGGCAAGCCCTCCGGCCTGCCCGCCACCCGGCCGGTCGCTGTCTACCCCGTAAAGATCGAAGGGGACGATGTGCTCGTCTCCGTCAACCAGGAGTCCTGAGTACACATGGCTACCCTTGAAATCCGCGACCTGCACGTCTCCGTCGAGACCGAGAACGGCCCCCGGGAGATCCTGAAGGGCGTCGACCTGACCGTGAAGCAGGGCGAGACCCACGCCATCATGGGTCCGAACGGCTCCGGCAAGTCCACCCTGGCCTACTCCCTGGCCGGCCACCCCAAGTACACCGTCACCGGCGGCTCGGTGCTGCTGGACGGCGAGGACGTCCTGGAGATGTCCGTCGACGAGCGCGCCCGGGCCGGCGTCTTCCTGGCCATGCAGTACCCGGTCGAGGTCCCCGGCGTCTCGGTCTCCAACTTCCTGCGCACCGCCGCCACCGCCGTCCGCGGCGAGGCCCCCAAGCTGCGGCTGTGGGTGAAGGAGGTCAAGGAGGCGATGGCCGCCCTCCAGATGGACCCGGCCTTCGCCGAGCGCAACGTCAACGAGGGCTTCTCCGGCGGTGAGAAGAAGCGCCACGAGATCCTCCAGCTGGAGCTGCTCAAGCCCAAGGTCGCGATCCTCGACGAGACCGACTCCGGCCTGGACGTCGACGCGCTGCGGGTCGTCTCCGAGGGCATCAACCGGGTCCGTTCCACCGGGGAGGTGGGCACCCTCCTGGTCACCCACTACACCCGCATCCTGCGGTACATCAAGCCCGACCACGTCCACGTCTTCGCGGGCGGCCGCATCGTCGAGTCCGGCGGCGCCGAGCTGGCCGACAAGCTGGAGGCGGAGGGCTACGAGGCCTATGTGAAGGGTGGCGCGTCCGAGTGACCTCTTCCACGCACGAGTCGGCGGTCCTGGCGGGCCTGCTCGACACCGACGCGATCCGCAAGGACTTCCCGGTCCTGCAGCGCCTGCTGCACGACGGCAAGCCGCTGGTCTACCTGGACAACGCGGCCACCTCGCAGAAGCCCCGCCAGGTGCTCGACGCCCTGAACGCCTACTACGAGCGGCACAACGCCAACGTCCACCGCGGCGTGCACGTGCTCGCCGAGGAGGCCACGGCGCTGTACGAGGGAGCCCGGGACAAGGTCGCGGCGTTCGTCAACGCGCCGAGCCGCAACGAGGTGGTGTTCACCAAGAACGCCTCCGAGTCGCTCAACCTGGTCGCCAACATGCTGACCTGGGCGGACGAGCCCTACCGGGTGGACGCCGAGTCCGAGATCGTCATCACGGAGATGGAGCACCACTCCAACATCGTCCCGTGGCAGCTGCTCTCGCAGCGCACCGGCGCGAAGCTGAAGTGGTTCGGGCTGACCGACGAGGGCCGGCTCGACCTGTCCAACATCGACGAGCTGATCACCGAGAAGACCAAGGTGGTCTCCTTCACGCTGGTCTCCAACCTGCTCGGCACCGTCAACCCGGTCGAAGCGATCGTGCGCAAGGCCCAGTCGGTCGGCGCGCTGGTCGTGATCGACGCCTCGCAGGCCGCGCCGCACATGGTGCTGGACGTCCAGGCGCTGGAGGCCGACTTCGTCGCCTTCACCGGCCACAAGATGCTGGCGCCGACCGGCATCGGCGTGCTCTGGGGCCGCCAGGAGCTGCTGGAGGACCTCCCGCCGTTCCTCGGCGGCGGCGAGATGATCGAGACCGTCACCATGGGCTCGTCCACCTACGCCCCGGCGCCGCACAAGTTCGAGGCCGGCACCCCGCCGATCGCCCAGGCGGTCGGGCTGGGCGCGGCCGTCGACTACCTGACCGGCATCGGCATGGAGCGGATCGCCGCCCACGAGCACGCCATCACCGAGTACGCGCTCGAGCGGCTGCTGGAGGTCCCGGACCTGCGGATCATCGGCCCGCGCACGGCCGTCGACCGCGGTGCGGCGATCTCGTTCACGCTGGGCGACATCCACCCGCACGACGTGGGCCAGGTGCTGGACGAGCAGGGCATCGCCGTGCGCGTCGGTCACCACTGCGCGCGGCCGGTCTGCCTGCGGTACGGAATTCCTGCGACCACGCGGGCGTCGTTCTACCTGTACTCGACGCCGGGCGAGGTCGACGCGCTCGTGGACGGCCTGCACCACGTCCGGAACTTCTTCGGCTGAGGACGGGGCACGCGACCATGAAGCTCGACTCGATGTACCAGGACATCATCCTGGACCACTACCGCAACCCGCACGGCAAGGGGCTGCGGGACGGTGACGCCGAGGTGCACCACGTCAACCCGACGTGCGGCGACGAGATCACCCTGCGGGTGAAGCTCGACGGCTCCACCGTTGTCGACGTCTCCTACGAGTCCCAGGGCTGCTCGATCAGCCAGGCCAGCGCCTCGGTGCTGAACGACCTGGTGGTCGGCAAGACCGTGGGCGAGGCCCAGGCGGTCCAGGAGGCCTTCCTGGAGCTGATGCAGAGCAAGGGCCAGGGCGAGGGCGACGAGGAGGTGCTGGAGGACGCGGTCGCGTTCGCCGGCGTCTCCAAGTACCCGGCCCGGGTCAAGTGCGCCCTGCTCAGCTGGATGGCCTGGAAGGACGCCACCGCCAAGGCCCTCGCCGAGCACCCCGCCACCGACTGACACCGCAGAGGAGGACACCCGCCATGACCGAAGAGACCACCTCCCCCGCGGAGGAGACCACCCCGGCCGGCCCGGTCGGCACCAGCGCCGGCACCGTCGCCGTCGAGGACCTCGTCGAGGCCCTGATGGACGTCGTCGACCCCGAACTGGGCATCGACGTCGTCAACCTGGGCCTGATCTACGGCGTCCACATCGACGACGCCGACGTGGCCACCATCGACATGACCCTCACCTCGGCGGCCTGCCCGCTGACCGACGTGATCGAGGACCAGGCCAGGACCGCCACCGACGGCCTGGTCAAGGACCTGCGGATCAACTGGGTCTGGATGCCGCCGTGGGGCCCCGACAAGATCACCGACGAGGGCCGCGACCAGCTCCGCGCCCTGGGCTTCAACGTCTGACCCGACCTGGGCCATTCGTCACGCCGCTGCCGCGCGAACCTCGGTTCGCGCGGCAGCGGCGTTTTCGCGGTGCACCCGCGTGTGATCTCCGGGGTTGAGCAGCTCTACCGCCGTTCCCCACCGTCCACCCCCCACCCGCCTCCCGACGGGTGCCCGCCCCCGGCCTGGCCGCGTGCCGACCGGCCGGGCGGCACGCGGTGCTGATGGAGCGTGTCTCAGGCGGCGATGTGTGCAGGCCGTCCGCCGGTTGTTGCGGAGCGCAGGGCGGCCCGCCGGGGCGGGCGCGCGCCAGCTTCTGCCGCCCGTCGGTGCGGACCGCGATCCGAGGTCCTGCACCACGTATCGAACGTGATGGCGACCTCAGCCTTTGCCGCGTCGTGCGGCAAAGAGGATGTGTGTGCCACCGTCTCGGCCGCCGAGGCTCGAACAGGCGGCAGTCTCGTAGGCGAGGAACCGCGCCCAGAGCTCCGGGTCGTCTTCGATTCTTTCAAGGACAGTGGGGTCTTCGAGGCTTGCCCAGTTGCTGGCGGATCCCGCCAGAATCTCGCCGCCGCATTCGGGGATGAGGATGGTGAGCTGTTCCCAGGTGAACATGCGGCAGACGTGGGCCATGCCGGGTACGAGGCGCAGGTCGCCAGTCCGGATGACGGCGTCGGTGACGTCAGTGCCGTATCGGATGGCGAGCTGGGTGGCTCCGGGGAGGCGGGCCCGCCAACTGCCCCAGAGGGACATGACCGAGGCGACCAGGATGCCACCGGGCTTCAGGATGCGGAGGAGGCCGGCGAGGGCTTGGCGTTCCTGTTCGAAGGCGTACGAGAGCGGGCCGCCGTAGGCGAGGGCGAGATCGAACGAGGCATCGGGGAAGCGGCTGGCGTCCCGGATGTCGAGGGTGTGGCGTGCCTCGACGGCTGGCTCGGCGCCCGCGGCGGTGACGTTGGCCTCGTTCAGCCGGAGTTGAACGGGGGAGATGTCGGTGACGACGATGCGGACACCGTGTTCGGCCAGCACGGTGGTGAAGCGGCCGGGGCCGGCGCCGACCTCGAGAACTCGCTGACCTTCTGTCAGGTATTGCTCCAGGAAGCGACGGTGGATCTCGAAGGACACTCGGCCCGCAACATCCTTGGCGAGCCGGTCGTGCTCCTGCTCGGCGAAATCGTCGTAGTAGCGGCGGACGGCGTCGACGGAGCGGTTACTGCTGGGCGTGCCGTCCGTGGTGTCTGCCAACGTGCCTCCGTCCGTTCGCTGAACGCGGATGCGACCTGTCCACGTGCTCTGGCCTGGGCTTCTCAAAACGGAGCGATTCGGGCAGGGCTCCGCCACTAGAATGCGTCTCCCGTCGTGATGTCGGCGTGAGCGCCGCCGCGACACTCCGCAGTTCCACCGAGAGGACGGTCTCCGGTCCCATGCGTTGGTCCCAGCTGTACGTGCCCACACTCCGGGAAGACCCGGCGGACGCGGATGCGGTGAGCCACCGCCTGCTGGTGAGAGGAGGGTTCGTCCGGCAGCTCATGGCCGGCCACTACTCCCTGCTGCCGCTGGCCGTGCGCGTCCGCGCCAAGATCGTGGACATCATCCGCGAGGAGATGACCGCGATCGGCGCCCAGGAGTTCATCCTGCCCGCCCTGCACCCGGCCGAGATCTGGCAGCGCAGCGGTCGCTGGGAGGTGATGGGCGAGGAGATGTTCCGGCTCAAGGACCGCAAGGGCGCGGACCTTGCGCTCGGCATGACGCACGAGGAGATCTTCACCGTCCTGTCGCAGGAACTGAAGTCGTACCGGGACCTGCCGCAGATGTGGTACCAGTTCCAGACCAAGTTCCGCGACGAGGCCCGCCCGAAGAGCGGCCTGCTGCGGGTGCGCGAGTTCACGATGAAGGACTCGTACAGCTTCGACATCGAGTCGGCCGGACTCGACCGCTCCTTCGACCTGCACAAGGCCGCCTACGAGCGGATCTTCGCCCGCCTGGGCCTGCCCGCTATCCCGGTGCAGGCGTCCAGCGGCAGCATGGGCGGCAGCGCGTCGGTGGAGTTCATGAGCCCCTCGAACGCCGGTGAGGACCTGGTGGTTCGCTGCCCTGGCTGCGACTACGCGGCGAACACGGAGAAGGCGACTTCCGCTCTGCCCGCTGTGGTGGACGGCCCCGGCCTGGACGCTCCGGAGCGGTTCGACACCCCGAACGCGCGCACCATCGAGGAGCTGTCCGTCCAGCACGGCGTGCCGGCCGAGCGGCAGATCAAGACGTTGGTGTACGTGGTCGACGACCGGCTGACCCTCGTCCTGGTCCGCGGTGACCATGCCCTGGTCGAGCAGAAGCTCATCGACACACTCGCTGCCAAGACGGTGCGGCCCGCGACCGCGGAGGAGATCCAGGCCGCGCTCGGCGCCTCCCCGGGCAGCTTGGGCGCGGTCGGCGTTGCCGAACTGCCGATCCTCGCGGACGAGGCCCTGCGCGGGCGGATCGACATGACCACCGGCGCCAACAGCAACGGCGTCCATCTGCGCGGTGTTTCGGTCGAGCGGGACATCGCCGTGCAGCGGTGGGCCGACCTGCGCGAGGTGACCGCCGGAGAGCCCTGCCCGCAGTGCGGTGCACCGCTGGAGGTCGTGGTCACGATCGAGGTGGGTCACATCTTCAAGCTCGGCCGCAAGTACACCGAGACCCTCGGAGTGACCGTGCTCGGGCGGGACGGCGAGCGCGTCGTCCCGATCATGGGCAGCTACGGGATCGGCGTGGAACGTGCGCTCGCCTCCATCGTGGAGACGCACCACGACGACAAGGGCATCGTCTGGCCCGTCGCGGTCGCCCCGTTCGAGGTGGCCGTCGTCGTCCTCGGAGCCAAGGACGAGAAGGTGGTCGAGGCCGCCGAGGGCCTGTACCGGCAGCTGAAGGGCGAGCGGGTCGACGTGCTTCTGGACGACCGCGACGAGCGGCCCGGCGTGAAGTTCCGCGACGTCGAGCTGATCGGCATCCCCTACCGGATCACGGTCGGTGCCCGCGGCCTGGCCGATGGCACGGTCGAGGTCACCACCCGGGCCACCGGCGAGACCCAGTCGGTGCCGGTGGCCGAGGCGGTGGAACACGTTCGCAAGTTGCTGACGTCCGCTGCGTAAGAGGTCGGCTTGTCAGCCGGCCACCTGGTGGAACACCTCGGTGAGAAGCGTTTCCGGGTAGCAGCGGAGGATCTTCGCGGTGCTGCGCGCCTGGGTCTCGTAGTGACCCATGGCGCGCAGCTTCGCTTCGAGGCTGTCGCCCACCCGGGTACGGAGGGTGGCTGGTAGGCGCATCGCCTCGACCTGCGCGGGGTCCAGGAAGCCTAGTCTGGCCGGTTCGGTGTACGGAGTCGTGCTGGTCACCAGCAGTACGTCCGGGGTCGGGTCGTAGCGGTCGAGCGCGGCGAGGGCGATCCGGTGGGCGGAACGGTGGTCCGGGTGGCCGTTCATCCCGTTGGGAGGGAAGGCCACCACCCGGCGTGGTGTCCAGCGCCGGAGCGAGTCCAGCACCAGGCCCGCCGCCTCCGGCTCGTGGTCCACGAGACGGCCGTCGGGCAGGTCGTGAACCTCGGCCTGGGAAACGCCCAGGACCTCGGCCGCTTGACGCAGTTCCCGCTCGCGAACGGCTGGCAGCTCGGCTTCGGTGCACATGCCGAGGGTTCTGCCGGCGCCGCCACGTGTGAGGGTGACAGTGACCACGGTGCCGCTGTTCCGGGCGGTGTGGTGGATGAGCCCCCCACAGTGCAGCGTCTCGTCGTCGGGATGCGCGAGGACGACGAGCAGGTCGGCTCTGGTCATCCCCCGATTTCTGTGTCGACGTCATCCAGGGCGGCCAGCCGGTCGAGGACGTCGGTATCGCTGATGTTGCCGATCATGTGCCGTCGATCGTTGGTGTCCTCGCTCTGCCACGAGGCGGCGGGCGATTGCTCGGGAGTCCATACCAGTCCGGCGGAGTCGATCAGCAGGTATCGGTGCTTGCGGCCGTGTGCCCTCTTGGCCACGACCGTCAGTCCGTCGGGAGCATTCCCCCTGGCGATCGTGGCAGCCTGCTCGAAGTCGGTGCCGTTGACGAGGTAGCGGTTGCGGTTGTGGTGACCGAGCGGTCCGATGGGCATGAACTGGAAGAGCTGCCACTCCCGGACGCAGGTGTATCCACGGAGCAGTTCGGCCATGGCCGCGAGGTCGTCGGTGTTGCCGGCGTGAACGACCGTGTTGATACAGGTGGCCGCGCCGATTTCCTCCAACTGAGCGAGGATCGCCAACTGGGAGGAGACGCTGGAGTGTCGGCGGAACTGTTGCTGAATGGCGTCGGTACTGCCGTCGAGGGGGATGCCGATCAGATCGGTCACGGCGGCCACCTCTGCCGCTGACACGTGGTCGGCCGTTCCGGTGCCCATGAAGCGGATGCGGGCAGGGCCGAGGAAGTTGGTGCCCACGGTGTCCAGCCGGATGCCGAAGCCCAGGCCGTGCAGGCCCTTGAGCAAGGGGAGGATGTCCGGTCGGGTGAGTGGATCACCACCTCCGACGGTGATCTTCTCGATGCCGAACCGATCGCGCAGGCCGGCCGCGAAGAGCAGGACGTGGGAGGTGTCGCTGATGGTTCGGCCGAAGTAGTTGTAGCAGCCGGGACAGGCTACGAAGCAGCTCTTGCCCGCGCTGAGGATGACACTGCGCATGGTGCCTCACTGGGTTGGTGGAGACGGGTGCTGGGCAGTGCGGGTGTCTGGTGGATCAGGTGTACAGAGCTGTCCGGTAGGCGGTGTCGTAGCCGTCGGCCATCCGGCGGATCGAGAACTCGGAGGCCACGTGCGCGCGGCAGGCGGCGCGGTCGATCGCTTCGAGTTGGTGGATGGCGTTGGCCAGTTCCTGGGCGTTGTCGGCCAGGTAGCCGGTGATGCCGTGTCGCACAAGTTCGGGGGCTGCCCCTGTGCGCAGGGACACTACGGGCGTCCCACAGGCCATGGACTCGACGGGGACGAGTCCGAACGGCTCGGGGATGAGCGAGGTCATCAGGGTGGCGGTGGCTCCGGCGAGGAGGGCGTTCTTGGTCGGGAAGTCGAGTTCGCCGAGGAAGAAGACCTGTTCGCCGTCCACGTGCGGTCGTACCTGCTGCTCGAAGTACACCTGGTCGCGAGGCTTGATCCGTCCCGCGATCTTGAGCGGCACTCCCGCGAGCCTCGCTGCGGTGATGGCGAGGTGGACGCCCTTCTCGGGCCTGATCCTCCCCAGGAACACCACGTACGGGCACGGGTCGGCCCCTGCGCCGAAGGGGAACGCCTGCAGGTCGACGCCGTGGTGGATCGTGCCGAGGTAGTTGAGCTCGGGCAGGCGGGAGCGCTGGTCATGGCTGATCGCCACGTACCGCTCGTCGGCGAACCGGCGGAAGAGCGGTGCGTTGTCGTCGTTGAAGAAGCAGTGCACGGTGTGGACCACCGGAGTCCGTAGGCCGTGGAGCACAGGGATCGCCAGGCAGCCGGTGTTGGAGTGCACGTGGGAGTGGATGACGTCGAACTCGTCGGCGCGGTCGCGGACCTCTGCCAGTTGCAGCATGCGGTAGACCTCCGGCTCGTGGATCCGCGGGTCCGCGAGCAGTGCCGTTGTCCCGATGCCGTGGAGGTTGCCGGCCACCTTGGAGTCGCCGGAGGCGAAGACCGTGATTTCGTGCCCGTCGAGGACCTGGGCGGCGGTGAGCTCCGCGACCAGCGTCTCGACGGCTCCATAGCCCTTGGGCGGGACGCTTTCCCACAGCGGCGCCACGTGTGCGATGCGCATGTTCGTCTCCTCGGGAACGAGGTGGTTCGCCGTGTCGGCGGACCGCGTCAGGCTGATGTGTCGACCTGTAGTTCGGGAGTCCTGCTGAGGAAGTCGCGCACCTCGTCCGTGCACCTGCGGATGGCGGCCTCGTGGGATTCGAGGGTGAAGAGGGTGAGGTACCGGGCGATGTTCGATTCGTAGATCCGCGGGTTGATGCTGTGGGCGGCCATCGTGTCCGGCCACAGGGGCAGCATCCACACGTGGAAGTGCGGGCGGTCGAGCTTCTCCTCCTGGTACGTCTGCACTGCGGCCAGGCCCAGCCGTTCCCGCATGGCCCGGCGGACGAAGTGCGTGACGCGGGCGAGCCTCTCGGCGAGGGCGAGGTCCATCTCGTCGAGGGCGCCGATGTGCGGTCGGATGCCGACGACCATGAATCCCGGCACGGCCCATTCGGCGTCCTGTCGAACAGTGACGGTGCCGTCGTCGTAGACGGGAGCGAGGATGTCCGGCAGGCGGGATTCCGCCTGGTTCATGAAGCAGCCCCGGCAGGTGCCCTCGTCGACGAGGTGGCTGGGGCCGCCGAGGAAGTCCAGGTAGCGGTGTCCGGGAGGTGGTGCCTCGGGCTGGCGGGGTGTGGGGACGGACTTGTGCACGTTCTCTCCCATCGAGGTTGCATCGGTAGAGGTGCGGGGCCGGAAGCGGCCGGGACCGGGCTGCCTCTGCTGGTGAGCGCCTCCGGCAGCAATCACACAAGGAACTCGCTGACCGTCGAGTTGGCGCGGGCTGCGGGGACGCTCTGAGAAGCCGTCGATGCTGGAGATTCCAGTGCCAGCCACTCGCCCTTGGGTTCACCAGGGTGGGCATGGGTACGGTCCGCCTCAGAGCTCCCGAAGGCCGACGAGAGTGCGGGCCATCAGAAGCGGCGGGGCTTGCCCGCGCCTCGGATCTTCGACCACCTGGCAGGACGCGGGCGGATCGGAAGGGTTCGGGGGATGCTCGGCGCCGATCCTGAGGTCCGGCGCGACCAACGTCAGCTCCGACCAGACGACCTTCCCTGCCGCCGCCGGGAGGTGGTAGTAGCCCCAATGCTCGCTCAGGGCTTCCACGAGGAAGATCCCCCGGCCGCTCTCCGCGTCCTCGCCCACCGACTTGACCACCGGCGGCCGACAGTCGCTGTCCCGCACCGAGAGGAGGAGCCGGCCACGGCCGAGCATCAGTGCCAAGGTGATCGTCTGTACCGGGCATGCCTCCGAGAACAGCGAACCGACCGTGTCGCTCTTCGAGTGTCGGACGGCGTTGGTGGCGAGCTCGGAGACCAGTAGACGAGCGGTCTCGATGACGTCGGGCGGGACCTGCCAGCGGCCCAGGACGTCGACCGTGTGGCGGCGAGCCCAGGCAACCGGGCTCGGTCTGTCCGCCAGTTCCAACTGACTGAAGCCGTGGCGTGCTTGTGACACGGTTCCTCCCAGGTCGGGAGCCGGGTGAGGGCTGCAGGCCGCCTGCAAGCCGCGCGCTTTCCCCGATGACAGCGGGGAAAGCGGACAGTCTTGCCAGGGGCGCCAACTTTGAGTGACCAGGTTGACGCTTTACGTGATCGGCCTGGTATGTCCTGCCTCTGCCTCGGCGCCGAACTTCCACTGAACTTCGACCACCGCGCATGAGAGAAGCCAGGTCCGACGGCTCGCCCTGCTGCCATGCTGAGCGCATGGCGGAACTGAACGGCACCCCGATCGCCCTGGACTCTCTCCAGGCGCTTGCCCTGACCAACTACGGCCACTTCACCTCGATGCGCGTCGAGCACGGTCGCGTCCGCGGCCTCGCCCTGCACATGGCCCGGCTGGCCCGTGACTGCCAGGCTGTGTTCGACACGGAACTCGACGTGGACCGCGTCCGCGAGCTCGCCCGCCGCCTGGCGCCGACCGACGGTGCCGGCGTGGTGCGTGTGACGATCTTCGATCCCGCGCTGGATCTTGGGCACGTCGGATCGGACGCACAGCCTCAGGTCCTCGTGACAACTCGACCCGCCGGGCCGCTTTCCCTGCCCCCCATGCGAGTTCAGTCCGTCGTCTACACGCGCGACATGCCGACGGTGAAGAGCGTTGGCCTGTTCGGCTCGCTCCGCCACCGGCGCACCGCCCAGCGTGCCGGCTTCGACGACGCGCTGTTCGTCGACACCGAGTCGGTCATCTCCGAGGGCGGGACCTGGAACGTCGGCTTCGTGAAGGACGGCGAGGTCACCTGGCCCGATGCCGACTGCCTGGTCGGCACCACCATGGAGCTACTGCGCGAAGCCCACCCGTCCACCACCCGCACCGTGCGCCTGGCCGACGTTGCCGGCTTCGACGCCGCGTTCGCCACCAACATCGGCATCGGGGTTCGCGCCATCGGCGCCGTCGACGAGCACGCCCTGCCCAGCCGCCATCCGGTCGTCGAGCAGCTTCGCAAGGAGTACGACGAACTGCCTGGTGATCTGCTCTAGTTGTCCCTCCGAGCACGCACGCGCGGGGGTGCGACGATGGTGGGGGCGGGAGAACTGCGGTGGCAACCGTAGAAACATGGACCGGTGCCGAGGTCAGGGCGCTGCGTCAAGCGAAGCGGATGAGCATCGAATCGTTCGCCGCTCACCTGGGCATCAGCGCCAGGATGGTGTCCAAGTGGGAAGCCCGAGGTGCGGGCATCACGCCGCGGCCGGTGAACCAGGCAGCCCTGGACACGTCTTTGGCCTCATCGGACACCGAGGTCCACGAGCGCTTCGCCCGCCTCACCGCCGGATCGCCCTCGGTGCTACCCAATCCGGGTGGCGACGACAGCCTGCCCTTTCCTCGCCAGCACCAACTCCGGCACCCGGGCGACGGCCGGCGGATGGCGCTCGTCGAGGCCGGGGTGTTCCTTGCTGGGCCCGGCAAGGAACCGGTCTGGCTGCCCGGCTACTACATCGACGTCTTCCCGGTGACGAACGGGGACTACTCGCGCTTCGTCGCGGCCACCTCGCACCGCGCGCCCCAGCACTGGCCGGGCGGGAGCTGTCCGGACGAACTGCTCGACCACCCGGTGGTCTTCGTCACCTGGGACGACGCGGCAGCGTATGCGCAATGGGCCGGCAAAACCCTGCCAACGAGCCACCAGTGGGAGAAGGCCGCTCGTGGACCGCGAGGCCACCTCTACCCGTGGGGCGACCAGCCGACGCCGGCGAAGTGCAACAGCCGCGAGAGCGGCCTCGCCTCCACCACCCCTGTCAGCTGCTACCACAGCGGCGTCAGCCCGTACGGGGTCTACGACCTGTGCGGGAACACCTGGGAGTGGTGCCAGGACCAGCCCTCCCCAGGACGCCATGAGCTCAAGGCTGGCGCTTTCACCAGCCCGTTCGCCCGCGCCGTACCGTCCGCCTTCAACGATGCGGCGTCGACCATGCTCGACGATGACACAGGCTTCCGCTGCTGCGCGGTGGACCTCCCAGTCCCGCCCGACATGTCGTAGCACCCCGAGAATGCGGCGGCTCAGAGACATCTACCCGACGGTGGGCAGTCCGCCCAGATCCAGGCCGACCGTCTTCGCGGCGCGCAGGGCCGCTCTGGCTCGGGTCGCTCCGCCGCGGGTGGCCGCCTCGCCCCCGCCGATGGCGACTGTTCGCGTGCCGAGGCCAGCGCAGGGGCGGCAGATGCCCGGCTGGGGCACTGGGTCGTGGCACTTGGCGCACTCGGCGTACCGAGCCGCTGCGGGCCTCACAGCAGGCTGGGCGGGCGGCATCTTGCGTTCCAGGCGGTAGCGGAGCACCGCGACCGCTGAGTGCACCGGGGTGGGCAGGCCCGGCAGCAGGGCCTGAGCGAGGTTGGCAGGGCTCGCGCCGCGCTTCAGCCACTGTGCGACGAGGGGCGCAAGTCCGGCGGCTTCGGCCTCGCCCAGGCGCAGGCGCGGTTCGGACCGGATCACGCGGAACAGGGTGGCCACGGCTTCACGGACCTCTTCGGCCTCGGAAGCCTCCTCCCGTTCTTCGGGCCTGCCGTCATCGGCCGGGCTCGCGGGGAGGGAGGGTTTTCTGTGCCGGTTCTTAACAGGAGGACTGCCAGCACGCCCGGCGCCCGCTCCACCGGGCGCCGGACGGGTGGCATCCGGCGCGGACCACGGAGTGTCGTACACATGGGTCTCGGTGCGGATGGTGCCGTCCGGCATCCGGATCTTCTCGACGCGGTAGAAGCCCGCCTCGGTCAGCTCCTTCAGGGCCTTGCGGATCGCGCCACGGCCCTGCGGGCTGGTGTCGGCCATGTGGCGGCCGTCCTCCCGCCAGCCGTCGGGGCGGGAGAGGAGGTCGGCGAGCAGGCCGCGGGCGGTGTAGGACAGCCGTCGGTACTGCAGGACGGCGTTGGGCAGCACGGTGAAATTGCGCACGTGGGCGCTACGATGGACGCGCATCGGGAGTTGCTTCTCCTGTTGCCGGACCCCGGGGTGTTCCAGCACCGCCGGGGTCGCCTTTTTCTCTTCGAGTACGGAACGTACCACGGCATTTGACGCACCGTGAGGCTTTGCTGACGCCCGGTGCGGGCCCGGTGCACGGACGCAGCGATCGTTCTGCGGCTACCTGGCGGCGAGGAGTTCACCACTTTCGACGGCCGCGCGGAGAACCGTGGCGATCTCCCGGGGCTGGAGGTTGATCGCGTCGATGGCTTCGGTGGTGAGGGGGACCTCCTCCAGGAGGTACTCGCCCCGGCCTTCCTGGCTGAACTCCGGCCCGGTGCGGTCCTCGAAGCTCCACTTGTCGACGGTGGCGAGGTAGAAGTCCTGGCGCTCGTCGTCCGTCTCGACGGTGTGGAGGAGGCTGACGATCTCGGCCTCGCCCGCGATCTCCTCGCGGACCTCGCGCAGCAGGGCCTCCCGGGGGTCGGTGTCGGTCGGCTCGATCTTGCCGCCGACGATCACCCAGTACGGGTCGATGCCCGGGCGGAGGCGCTTGATGAGCAGCGTGGTGTTGTTCGGGGTGAGGAGAACGGCTCGGACGCGGTGCTGCATGGTGGCCTGCTTCCTGTTGGGTGGGACTGGCGGGTCGGTGGAGGAGCCAGCCACCGTCGACGTGCAACGACTGGCCGTCAAGGAAGCTCGCGATAGCATCCGCGAGCTACTGGCGAACTGACCCGAGGGGGAAGCGGCATGACCGTGATCGCGGTGACCGGGCACATGGACCTCACCGAGGAGAGTGTCGTCCTGGTTCGTGGAGCGCTGGAAACGCTACTCGCTGACCACGCCGAGCACGGCCTCACCGGTGTCTCGTGCATCGCCAAGGGCGCGGACTCGCTCTTCGCCGACGTGGTTCTCTCGCTCGGAGGCCGACTGGTCGCCGTGGTCCCGGCGGCCGACTACCGTCAGGCCAAGGTCAAGCCGGCGTACGCGGCTGAGTTCGACCGTCTTCACCAGGCTGCCGCCGAGGTTGTCGTCATGCCGTTCGCCGAGGCGAACCGCGAGGCGTACGAAGCTGCCAACAACGAGTTGCTACGCCGTGCCGACCACTTGTTCGCCGTATGGGACGGCAGGCCGGGCAACGGGCGTGGGGGAACCGCTGACACTGTCGCCGCAGCCCGTGCCGCCCAGCTGCCCGTGACGGTCGTGTGGCCCGAAGGCGCCGCTCGTACAAGCTGATGACCGCCATTGGCAGGAAGACCGGCCCGGGCTCCAGGACGGGGAGGCGGGCCGGTCACCCGCTCCGGCGCACAAACACCGTCGCCGGGTCGGACGAGCCGAACGTCAATCCGCTGCCGCCCAAACCGCTCCTTCGGGGGAATGGTTCGGGCGGTAGTGGTGTGTCCTGGACTGGGTAGCCAGGCTGGGGGCATGTCGTCCGTTGTTGCCACCGGGCAGTGGGTCCTGCCCGATTCGCCGTACGTGCTCTGGGTCCGGGGCGAACTCGACGAGCATCTCGGGTTGCCTGAGCGGCTGCGGGTAGAAGTGATCGGTGGCGAGTTCGTCGTGGCACCGTATCCACCGATGGTTCACGCTCTGATTCTTTCGGACCTGCATGAAGGGCTGTTCCGGGCCGAGTCCAGGGATGAAGGCTTTCCGTGGCATGTGCTGCAGCACGTTGGTGTTGATCTTGCCGAAGTCGGGGACGGTTACTGTCCCGACCTCGTGCTGGTGAGCGCCGGGGTGGATCTGCTGGAAAGCGCGGAGGACCGATGTCTCCGCCCGGACGAGATCAGCCTTGTCGCCGAGGTCACGGCGTACCCCGGCGCACACAATGACCGGCGCCCTGTGTCGGGCAAGGCCACCAAGTGGAGTGGTTACGCGCGGAGCGGCGTGCCGTACTACCTGCTGGTGGACCGTGACCCGCGGCAGCCCGGCGTCGTGCTGTTCGGCGAGCCGAACAAGGCCGAGGCCACGTACGAGGTGCTGGGCGAGTGGAAGTTCGGCGAGGCCGTCCGGCTGCCGGAGCCGTTCGGCATTGAGATCGACACCGATGCCTGGAAGCCCTGGAGCGCGTAGGCGTGGGGGAACGCCGCCGCCCCGGAACGGAGGTCCGTTCCGGGGCGGCGGCGTTGTCGGGGTGGTGCTCAGGCTCGCTTCGGGGGGCGGGCCACGGCGATGGCCAGGGCCGCGCAGAGGGTGGCCGCGAGGGCGGCGAAGCCGCTGACGGCGGGGAGCAGGCCGTAGGTCTTGACGAGGGCGCCGACCGCGATGATGGGGGCGGAGCTGCCCAGGTAGACGATGATCCACAGGGAGCTCAGCTCGGAGCCGCGGCGTTCCGGGTTCATCGCCGCGACGGCGGTGGTGAAGAGCGAGCGGAAGGCCACGCCCTGGCAGATGCCGCCGAGGACGCTGCCGATGAAGAGCAGCGCCGGGGTGCCGGTGTACTGGGCGGTGACGACCAGGCCGAGGCCGGTGGCCAGGCCGGCCAGGCCGAGGGCGACGACCACGCGGTCGGCGGTCGGCGGGACGGTCAGCTGTGCGGTGGCCGAGGAGCCGAGCAGCAGGGCGGCCACGATCGCGCCGGTCAGGTGCGAGTCGGTGTGCAGCAGCTTGGTGGAGAAGGCCGGGGCGAGGGCCAGGTAGACGCCGAAGACGCCGTACGAGACGAAGCCGACGCCGGCGGCCAGCAGGAACTCGCGGCGGCCGGTGCGCGGCAGCCGCAGTCGCTGCGGGCGCAGGTGGGCCGGGGTGGTGATGCGCGGCGGGGAGGCCGGCGGGCGGTTGCGGCCGGGCATCCGGGGGTGGACCAGGGCCAGTGGCACGCAGAGCGCGAGCAGGGCGATCGCGTGCAGCAGGAAGGGAGTGAGCAGCGGGTCGGCGCCGTCGGCCAGCAGCGCGCCGACCACCGGGCCGAGCGCCACGCCGCCCGCCGAACAGGCGAGGGTGAGCTTGGCGGCCAGGGTGGGGCGGTCCGGCATCAGATCGCCGAGGGCGGCCCCGGCGGCGCCGGTGGACAGGCCGACGGCGATGCCCTGGACGGCCCGGCCGGCGGCCAGCTGCCAGAAGCTGCCGGAGGTCGCGAACACCACGTCGCCCGCGGCCGCCAGGGCGACGGCGGGCAGGATCAGGGCGCGCCGGCCGAGGTGGTCGGACCAGTGGCCGACCACGGCCAGTACCGGGACCAGCGCGAACACGTAGATCGTGAAGAGGATCGTGGTGTCGAGCGGGCCCAGTCCGAGCCGTTGCTGGAGCATCGGGTAGATCGGCGTCGCCAGATTGGCGCCGATCAACATGAGGAGCAGCGCGGCGGCGACGAGGCCGACACGGACACCGCGCAGCGCGTTCCAGCGGCTGATCGCGGCGAGCCGGAGCTGGGCGCGGGGCGCGAGCTCCAGGGGAAGCAGGGCCTCCGACAGTCGGCGTCCGTCGAGCTGCGCGGTGCGCAGGCCGGAGCCGGCGGGGGAGAGGTCCGCCATGGCAGGGGTCTCCTGTGGCCGGGCACCACGCGGGTCGGCGGGGTGTGCCGGCGCGCCCGTCCTGGGCGCTGTGGTGGTGGCCTCGGTGCGGGCTCCCTGGTGGTGCAGGTGAGCGAGAGCGGGGCTACGTTGCCCGTCGGCGCGCGCGGGGTTGTGCGCGGTACCGACTTCGAAGGATAAGGGGTGGGCGCGCGCTCGCGGCGCGCGCCCCTGGAGGCCGGGCATCGGGGGTGCCCGGCCTATACGCTGAGGTAGTGGGCCGGTACACGGAGGTGATCTCCGGGGTCCGGCCCGGCTGACCGTTCGGTGCAGCCCGATGGTGCTCGGTGAAGCTCGGTGTAGGGAGAACGCGCAACGATGGCCGCACGACGTCGCAGGAACGCCGGCCCCTCGGCGGCGGGGACACCGGGCGAGGGCGCGGTGCTGCCCGCCGACCTGGAGCTGCAGGATCTGTACGGCGCGTTCGCCGCGCACGGACTGGACGACGAGGACCTGGACGACGCGGCCGTGCTGGTGCCGCCGGTCCGGCTGCCGGCCGAACCGGAGCTGGCCGCGCTGGCGAAGGCCGTCCCGATGTTCGACTGGGCGCTGCGGCTGGCCCGCTGGGCGGCCCCGCACCGGGCGGTGGACGAGTTCGGCGACCTCACCGCCCCGGACCGGCTCCCGGCCGCCCGGCTGCTCGGCCTCGCCCCCGAGGAGGGGGAGGCCGAGGAGGAGGCGGTGGTCGAGGCGATGCGCGCCTGGTCGCTCGCCTGCGACCTGGACCTGGTCGAGATCGGCACCACGGCGGCCGGCGAGCACGTCGCCGTCCCGGGCCCGGACCTGGAGCCGGCCGAGGAGGGCGACCCCGAGACCGTCCTGGAGCTGTGGCTGACGGCCGCCGGGATCGTCCGCGAGCTGGCGGTGGAGGCGGACTCCCAGGAGCTGGAGCGGGAGGACGACGGGGACGCCGAGGCGGAGGAGGACGAGGAGGGCCTCGGCGAGGTCGAGGACGCCAGGGACGAGGCCGCCGAGCTGCTCGACGAGGCGCTGCAGGTGCTGTACGAGACCACGGCCTTCGCCGAGCCGGGCACCGAGACGGTGCCGCTGGGCGTGCTGGCGGCGCTGCTGGTCGTCCCCGAGGGCGAGGAGCCGAGCGACGAGCTGCTGGGCGACATCACCGATGTGATGGTGGCCCTGGACCCGATGCTCGCCGATCTCTCCGAGCTGGGCCTGCTGGACTACCGGCCGATCGACCCCGAGCTCTTCGACGAGGAGGAGGGGGAGGAGACGGCCGCCGTCGGCGCGGACGGCGAGCCGGCGGAGCTGGACGAGGAGGAGTCGGCCCGGTTCGGGCTGGTCCGGCTCACCCCGCTCGGCCAGTACGGGATCCGCCAGTGGCTGCTGGAGGACGGCTACGACGCGCCGCTGGTCGGCGACCTGGCCCAGGGGGACGCCGCCGAGCTGCTCCGCGGTGTCAGCGAGGCGGCCAATGTGCTGCCCGAGGAGGAGCTGAAGGTCTGGCTCGACGGGCGGGAGCCGGTGGCGGCGGCGCGCGAGCTGCTGGCGGCGGCGCGCGGCGACGACGCGTACGCCCCGATGCGGCGGATGCTCTGCCACTCGGCGCTGACCCTGATCGGCGCGCCCGCCGAACCGGCCGTGCGCGAGGTACTGGACGATCCGGAGCTGGGCGGCGGCGCTGCGGCCTGGCTGGTCGCGCTCGGCGCGGCGGACGTTCCCGCGCCGGACCGCGCGACTGCGCTGTGGACGGTCGTCGACGCCTTCGCGGCCCAGCTGCTGGACACCGGCGGTGATCCGGAGCAGCTGCGCGAGCTGGTGGCCGAGCTGCCGGTGACGGAGGAGCCCGCGGACTACCTCGGCGAGCTGTGGCGGGTCGACCACCCGTACACGGCGGACGTGCTGGAGGCGGTCGGCGAGATGCACCCGGACCGGGCGGTGGCGAAGGAGGCCCGCAAGGCGGCGTTCAAGGCGCGCTCCAAGGGCTGAGGCGGTAACCGGAGGCGGTAACCGAAAGCCCCCGCCGGTGCCCGGTGCGGCCGGCGGGGGCTCAGCGGGGCAGGTCGAGCGAGCCGTCCTCGGTGAACGGGAAGAACGGGTTGTGGGCCAGCTCCCAGAGGTGGCCGTCCGGGTCCTCGAAGTAGCCGGAGTAGCCGCCCCAGCTGGTCGGCGCCGGCGGCTTGACCACCACGGCGCCGGCCTCCACGGCCGTCGCCAGCGCGGCGTCGACCAGGGCCGGGGACTCCAGGTTCACCGCGAGGGTGACGCCCCGGAAGGCCGGCTCGCCCGCGGACGGCACGCCCGCGTCGGCGGCCAGCTCGTCGTGCGGGAAGAGGCCGAGCACCGAGTCGGCGGTGCGGAACCAGACGATCTCCGGGCTGGAGGCGGCGGACCGGTGCCAGCCGAGTGCCTCGTAGAAGCGGGCGCTGCGGTCGAGGTCGGTCACGCCGAGGGTGACGATGCTGAGCCGGGCCGGGAAGTCCGTGGTTGCTGTCATGCCGCCAGCGTAGGGAGGGGGACCGACAGCGGCGCCCCGGGCAGGGCCGTCCGGCGGGGCCGGGGCGGGGCGGGCCGGACGGGGCCGGTGGCCGTCGGCTCGGCGGCTGATCGGCGGGGTGCGCAAAGGGCCTGATGACCCGGCAGGTCGGGCCACGTATCGTTGCCGGGGTCTACGGCACGGCGGGAACGGCGAGGACAGGGGGTGCGGCGCGGGATGACGCGGGCGAGCGGAGGCGGTCGGAGCGGTCGGTACGGGGACGGTGCGGGCACGGTGGACCCGTGCGGCCGCCCGGGGGACTGTCCGCGCGAGTGCCGGGTCGGCGACCTGGAGGAGTTCCTCGGCGGTCAGGAGGACCTCGCCCGCCGGACCCTCGCCGCGGCCGACTTCCCGCTGTACGGCGTGGTGCCCGCGGCGGGCCCGGGCGGTCCCGTCGCGCTGGTCGCGTTCGGCGGCGGTGCGGATCCCGCTCCCGGCTGGGTCGAGGTCGGCACCGGCGACTGGACCTCGGCGGCCGGCCCCTACGTCACCGTGCGCACCCACCGGCCGGGCGCCGACCGGTTCGAGCCGCTGCCCGAGCTGGAGGACGTGGTCGAGGACGAGCGCGACCGGGTCTACGAGCAGCTCGGGGTCGACGAGGGCGACACCCCGGGCCGGGTCAGGGCGCTGCGCGAGTGGATCACGGTCGACGGCCGGGCGCACGCCGTCGAGGTGCACGAGGACCGGCGCGGCCTGTGGTCCGGCGCGCCGCTGCCCGGCTGCTGCCCGATGGGCGGCGCCGAACCGGTCTGGGCGGGCCGGTTCCGGGTGGACGGGCTGACCGTGACCGTCTGCGGGCGCGGCGTGCCGCCGGGCGGCGTCGAGCTGGCCCGGATCCAGGACCCCGAGGGCTGTCTGCGCGGCCGCACCGCGCTGCTGCGCGAGCTGGCCGGCCGACGCGGCCGGTGCCTGCCGGTGGAGCGGCGCGAGCTGGCCCCGGTCACCGGCCTGGAGGCGCACCGGGAGGTGATCGCGCACGGCATCAGCGAGGCCGCCGCGGTCGAGGCCCGGCTGCGGTCCGGGAGGCCGCCGCGGCCGCTGCGGGGGGCGCGCGCGGAGGCGGGTGCGCTGCGGTGGGAGGCGGCGGTGCGCCAGCAGATGCGGCTCGCCTCGGAGACCAGGGCGGAGGCGGCGGAGGCGGTGGCCGCGATGGTCGAGCAGCTCCGGCGGCTGTCCCAGCTGACGCACTGGGTGGTGGGGACTCCGGAGGGCGACGCCGCGGTGGAGGAGTCGATCCGGTACTCGGTGTTCGCCAGCGAGGTGGCGAGCCTGCCGGCGCAGCGGGCCTGGCAGCGGGTGCGGAGCGGGGAGTGGGTGCGGAGCGGGGAGCGCGGGGAGCACCGGATGGGCGAGCAGCTGTGGCTGGCGGCCTGGGAGCAGTGGCGGGTGGCGCGGGCCGGCCACTGAGCGGGCGCGGCCCTCTGGCTGATTGAACGGCGGCCCTCCCGGGGGCCGAACGGGGGGTGGCCGGAGCCCGGCCCGGTGGTGTGACCTGTGGGGACGTGGCAAAAGTTGAGTCATGGGTTCGAATACGGTCGGCAAATGGCCGCCTTGACGCGGTGTCCGCTTCACCGGGCGTTCATCGGGCAGGCGGAGTCTGCTGGGCGTCGACGACCATTTCTCGACACCTCGCACACCTCGCAAACCTCGCACGCCGCGCACCGGGTCAGCCCGGTCGGCACCCCAGCCTTCAGGAGTGACTGCCATGTCGCTGTCCCGTCGGGACTTCGTCAACCGTTCCACCCTCGTCGGGGCCGGCGTTCTGATCGCCGGCAGCGCGGAGGCCCTGGCCACCGCCCCGGGTGCGATCGCCGCTCCGGCCGGTGGCGAGGCGCCGGCCGCCGAGGCTGCCGAGGCCGAGCGCCTCGCCGTGGGTTACGGCCCGCTGGTCGCCGACGCGCAGGGCGGCCTGCTGGCCCTGCCCAAGGGCTTCAAGTACAAGGTCGTGAACCGCGCCGGCGTCACCAAGCTGCGCACCGGTGAGTTCACCCCGAGCAACCACGACGGCACCTCGGCGTTCGAGGACGAGCGCGGCGGCAACCTGCTGGTCGTCAACCACGAGCTGTCCGGCGCCCGCGCCAACTGGCCCAACCCGGTCCCGCTGACCGAGGGCCACGTCTACGACCCGGGCGCGGCCGGCGGCTGCACCATCGTGCACGCCAAGGCCAACGGCACGGTCGAGCAGTGGGTCGGCATCGCCGGCACCGCCACCAACTGCGCCGGTGGCGTCACCCCGTGGGGCACCTGGCTGTCCGGCGAGGAGACCGAGGACAAGGCCGGCAAGAACGGCTTCACCAAGGACCACGGCTACATCTTCGAGGTCGACCCGTTCGACGACGACTACAACCGCGACCCGCAGCCGGTGAAGGCCTTCGGCCGCTACGCCCACGAGGCCGTCGTCGTCGACCCGAAGCGCGGCCACGTCTTCCTGACCGAGGACGCCTCGAACCCCAACGGCCTGCTCTTCCGCTGGACCCCGCCGGCCGGCTTCAAGCACGGCCGCTACCAGCTGCGCAAGCTGGCCGCCGACGCCGGTGTGCTGGAGGCCTTCAAGGTCTTCGACGCCCAGGGTAAGTTCATCGACGACCTGTCCCGCGCCACCACGGTCGGCACCACCTACGGCGTGGACTGGGTCAAGGTCCAGGACCGCGACGCCAAGACGGTCTCCGTCCGCAAGCAGTTCAAGGACGGCGAGGTCACCCGCGCCCGCAAGCTGGAGGGTATGTGGTGGGGTGACGGCGGCTTCTACTTCGTCTCCAGCTTCGCCCGCTCGGAGAGCCCGCTGCAGCACGACGGCCAGGTCTGGTTCTACAGCCCGGTCCGCCGCACCATCACCCTGAAGGTCCTGCTGGGCGTCAACACCGACGTCTGGGGCGACCACGACAACTACGACGGCCCGGACAACATCACCGTCTCGCCCTACGGCGGCATCGTGATCGCCGAGGACGGCGAGGGTGTCTCGCACCTGTTCGGCGCCACCGAGGACGGCCTGACCTTCCCGATCGCCCGCAACGAGCTGAACATCGGCACCGCCGAGAAGCCGGAGTTCAGCGAGTTCACCGGCGTCACCTTCTCGGACGACGGCAAGACCCTCTTCGCCAACATCCAGACCCCGGGCATCCAGCTGGCCATCACCGGCCCGTGGCACCGCCTGAACGAGCACAAGCGCGGCCAGGGCTACGGCCAGTGAGCTGACCGCGAGTGAGTGATCGGGGCCCGCTTCGGCGGGCCCCTTTCGCGTGCCCGGGGACGGGGACGGGGACGGGATCGGGCACGGTACGGGACCGGGGACGGTACGGGACCGGGCACGTACGGATCCGGGGCGGGTGCGTGCCGGTCAGGAGTCGGCCGGCAGCCGCAGCTGGAGCATCGCCAGCAGCCGCTGCTGCGGCTGGGCCAGGTCGATCCCGGTCAGCTGCTCGGCCCGGCGGACCCGGTACCGCAGGGTGTTCGGGTGGATGTGCAGGGCGTCCGCCGCGACCCGGACCTCGCCCAGCGCGTCCAGCCAGGCCAGCACCGACTCGGCGAGCCTGGTCCCGTGCCTGCGGTCGTAGGAGGTCAGCGCGGTGAGCCGCGGGTCGCGCAGGCCGCCGCGCTCCTGGAGCAGCGCCAGCACCTCGCTGACCAGCACCTCCGCCTGGACGTCGATCAGCGCCGCGACCTCCAGGTCGACCCCGCCGCGGCCCATCGCGTCCAGGATCCGGTCCGCCTGCGCGCGCGAATCGGGCACCTGGGCGAGGCCCTCCACGGTGGAACCGAGCGCCGCCCGCAGCCGGACACCCAGATGGTCGCTGGCCGCCTCGACCACCTCCTGCGCCCAGCCGCGCACGGTGGCCATCGGCAGATTGGCGGGCAGATCGGGCAGCAGCACGTACACCCGGGACTCGATCGGCGCCAGCAGCGCGGCGCGGTGCCGGGCCGCCGTGTGCACCGAGATGAGGCCGGTCACCTCGGCCCGGGTGAGCTGCTCGGTGGTGCCCGCGCTGTACGCCAGTACGGTGGCCGGGCGCCGCACGTCGAGGCCGAGGTGGGTGGCCAGCGACTGCGGGCCGGTGGAGCCCTCCAGCAGGCCGGTGAGCAGGGTCCGGGTGAGCCGGACGTCCGCGGACAGCTCCCGGCGGCGGCGCACCAGCTGGGCCGCGGCGACCCGGGCCGCGCCGACCAGTGCCTGCTCGGCCAGCGGCGCGAGCGGCCGGGAGCCCTCCTGCACCCAGATGGTGCCGAGCGGCTGCGCGCCGGTCCTGATGCCGATCGCGAGCCGGCGGCGCAGGCCGAGCTCCGGGTGCGGGTCGACCGCGATCACGGTGTCCGAGGTGCGCAGGTGCTGGAAGACGCCCCACTCGCGGAGCTTGGAGAGGTACGGCTCCGGGCCCTGCCAGCCGAGGATGGAGAGCCGGCGCAGGTCGTCGACCTCGTCGGAGTCGGAGGAGCGCGAGTAGGCGAGCACCCGGCTGGAGGTGTCCTCGATCGAGACGATGCCGTTGGTGAGCACGGCGACGGTCTGGGCGAGCGAGAACAGGTCGCCGGCGTTGTGCTCGGGGGAGCCGGGCGCGTCCGGGGTGTCGGGGCCGGCGATGATCGCCCGGGCCAGTGAGTCGAGGTGCTCCCAGCGGGTCTCCCGGCGGACCGAGAGCAGCGCCACGCCGGCCTCGGTGGCCGCCTCGCGCAGCGCGTCGGCCTGGCCGGGGGCGTCCAGCTTGACGGCGACCGCGGCGGCTCCGGCCCGGCCGGCCGCGCGCAGCGCCGGGAGGGCGGCCCGGCCGCGGGCGCCGATGGCGAGCACGAGTTCGCCCGGGGCGGCGGTGGGCGGGTCCTCGGGGTCGAGGATGGCCACGTCACGGACCGGGACGTCGAGGCCGTGCGGGGCGGTCTGGAGCTCGACCAGCGGCTCGCCCAGGGACATCAGCAGCTGCCGGAGCGGGAGGCCGGGGGCGGTCATCGGGCCTCCTCGAAGGTGTCCGACGGGGGTCGGGGGCGGCCCGCCGCCGACCCCCGTCGGACACCTTCGAGG
>NZ_LGDO01000161.1:0-7025 GCF_001279805.1 Streptomyces sp. XY431 | reverse complement strand
CCGGAGCCCCCCCCCCCCCCGGGCGCCCCCCCCCCCCCCGGACCGCCCGCCCCCCCCCCCCCCCCCCCCGCCCGCCCCGCCCGAAAGAAGGAGGCCCGCCATGACCCGGCTCCCCGACTTCCGCCTGGAGACCTACTTCTCCCGCTGGGAGTTCACCGCCCGCCACCACCTCACGGCCTCCGACGCGCAGACCATGGCGATGTCCGAACTGCTCGCCCTCGCCGACCCGGAGGACCGCCACGCGTGGGACACCCTCGCGCTCGGCTACACCGAGACCTTCGGCGACCCGGCCCTGCGCGAGGCGATCGCCGGACTCTACGAGCGGGCCGACGCCGATGACGTGATCTGCTTCGGCGGCGCCCAGGAGGGGCTCAACCTGGCGATGCAGGTGCTGCTCGGCCCCGAGGACCACGCCGTGGTGCTCACGCCCAACTACCAGTCCGCCGAGACCGTTCCGCTGTCCCTCTGCGAGGTCACCGGTGTCGCCCTCGACCCCGGCCGCGACTGGGCGCTCGACCTCGACGAACTCACCGCCGCGCTGCGCCCCAACACCCGGGTGGTGTCCGTCAACTTCCCCAACAACCCCACCGGGGCGGTGATCGACGCCGCCGACTTCGTCCGGCTGGCCGAGATCTGCGACGAGCGCGGCATCCACCTCTTCAGCGACGAGGTCTACCGGGGTCTGGAGCGCGACCCGGCCCGCGCCCTGCCCCAGGCCGCCGACCTGTCCGAGCGTGCCCTCTCGCTCAACGTCACCTCCAAGTCGCTCGGCCTGCCCGGCCTGCGGATCGGCTGGATCGCCTGCCGCGACCGGGAGTTGCGCGGACGGCTGGAGCGCGCCAAGCACTACACCACCATCTGCAACGCCGCTCCCAGCGAGGTCCTCGCCAGGATCGCGATCAAGGCACGCGAGTCGATCCTGGCCCGCAACCGGGCGATCATCGCGGCCAATCTGCCGCTCTTCGACGAGTTCTTCGCCCGCTTCGACGGCCTGTTCGAGTGGCGCGCCCCGGACGGCGGCTGCGTCGCGTATCCGCGCTACCTGGGCGCGGACGGCGTCGAGGCGTTCTGCACCGGGCTGGTCGAGGAGGCCGGCGTCCTGCTGCTGCCGGCCTCCATCTTCGGCTCGGAACTCACCCCGACGCCCGCCGACCGGTTCCGGATCGGCCTCGGCCGCCGCGACCCGGCCCCCGCGCTCGACGCCTTCGCCGGCTGGCTGAAGGGTCGGCACTGAGCGGGCGCGGGCAGGCCGGGTGCCGGTGAGCCGTTGTCAGTGCGCGGCCGGGACGGCCCCCGCCTCCGCCGAAGGCTCCCGACGGGCGGCCTTGGCACGGTACTTGAGCCCGAGCAGCGCCCCCGGCAGGCCGTGCGGCACCAGCCAGGAGACGTCCTCCCGGTCCACCGCGTCGAAGCGGTACTTGTACGGCTCGGTGCCGCGCAGGAAGTCGAAGGTGGTCAGCCCCTGTCCGGCGGCCGCCCGGATCGCCTCGGCGATCACCGCCGTGCCGAGCCGCAGCGGCGCCCAGGTCTGGTCCCAGCCGATCTGGTAGTAGGCGAAGGTGTCCCGCCACTGGAACCCGTACAGCACGCCGACCACTTCGCCCGCCCGCTCCGCGACCAGGAACGCCGGACCCTCACCGCGTCCGGTGTCGGCCGCCCGTTCGATCACCCGCAGGTGCAGCGGCGCCCTGGCCTCGTCGAAGGTGGTCGGCCGGCCGAGCGCGGCCCGGCGCAGCCGGTGCAGCCGGACGGCGGTGTGCAGGAGCTCGAAGCGTGCCGGGAGTTCGGCCGCCGCCAGGGCGGGCGGCACCCAGCGGAAGGTGATCCCCTCGGCGGCCAGCTTCCGGCCGTAGCGGCGCAGGTCGGCGCGGAACTGGCGGCTCCCCAGCGCCTCCGGACCGGCCGCAAGATCGGTGCGCGGGCACGCGGTGCGTCCGATCTCCACGGCGCCGGGCGGCAGTTGGGCGGTCTGTTCGGGATCCAGGTCGGTGAGCAGCAGGCTCGTCCGCCGCCCGCGCCGGGCGAGCCAGCCGGCCACCTCGGCGCGGCGGTGCGGCGCGACGACGAAGCCGCAGTGGTCGGCCGCGCCCGCGCCGGAGCCGAGCACCGTCAGACAGGGGACGTCCAGCGGCGCGCGCGGGTGGAGCCGCTGGGCGGTGCGCAGCAGGGGGAGTACGGCGTCGATCCGGCCGTCCCCGTCCCGCCACACCACGATCTCGCCGTCACCGGCGGTCGCGCCCAGTGTCTCCCACCAGGCGAGGGTCCACTCCGGTGTGCTGAACCACGCGCTCCCGGCCTCGCCCGCCGCCAGTTCGCGCCAGCCGTCGACCACCTCCGCCGGCAGCGCGGCCGTCCGGTGGCGGACCGGCACCGTGCGCGCCGTGGCCGACCTCCGCCGCGCCGCCCCCAGGTCTCGCGCTCCCACGTTTCCTGCCCCCACGCCCCTGCCCCCAGGTCTCCGCCGCCCCGGTGCGCCGCCGGTCGGCGCTCCGGTCGCGGTCAGGTCCGTATTCTCCCGGATTCCCGCCCCCGAGCGACGCGGTTCGGCTTGCTCCCCTGCCGGTACCGGGCTTCACCGGCAGGGGAGTTGGCGCGCCTGGCCGCGGGCGGTCAGCTGCCGCCGCGCAGGTGGTGCACGGCGGGGTGGAGCCCGGACAGGATGGTGTCGAACCGGTCCCGCCCCGTGGTCGAGTTGACCCGCAACCGGCTGATCCGCAGCGGGTGCGGCGGCAGCAGCCGGTCGTGGCGGTGGTCGAAGAGGAAGCCGGTCCGGTAGCCGAGGCGCCGCAGTTCGGCGTCGGCGCGGGGGTCGATATTGCCGTTGGGGTAGGCGAAGGCGGTGGGTTCCTCGCCGCCGAGCCAGCCGGTGAGCGCCTCGTGGGCGCGCCGGATCTCGTCCCGTACGGTGCCGCCCTCGCAGCGGTCGAGGCACGGGTGGCCGGCGGTGTGGTTGCCGACCGCCACACCGTTGCGGGTGAGCGTCAGCAGATCGGCGGGGGTGAGCTGTTCCTGGCGGGGGGCGAGGGCCCGGGCGCTCTCCCGGAGTTCGGCCAGCGCGGCCCGGCGCTCCCCGTCGGGGAGGGTCTTCAACCGGCGGACGGCGTCGCCCGGCGGGGATTCGGCCAGGCTGCGGGCGGTGCCGCCGTGGGCGGCGAGGAACGCGGCCTCGGCCCACCAGAACGGCTGGTCGCCGCCGATGAGGTCGGTGACCACGAAGGCGGCGGCGGGGATGCCGAGCCGGGTCAGTACGGGCAGGCCCTCGGTGAGCACGGTGCGGTCGCCGTCGTCGAAGGTGACCAGCACGCTGCGGGGCGGCAGGGCCCGGCCGGTGCGCACGGCCTCCTCGACGGCCGCGAGCGGGACCGGGCGGGCGACGCGGACCAGGCGCTCCATCTGGAGCGCGAACACCCGGGGGTCGTCCACCCCGTGGTAGGCGAGGACGGCCAGCCGCCGGGTGGCGGCGAGCCGGAACAGCGGCTGGAGCGGCGAGTTGCGCAGGACGGCGTCGACGGTGGCGCGGCGGCCGGCGAGCCGTGCCCTCCGCGGGGCGGTGGCCGGTGCGGATGCCGATGCCGATGCCGGACCCGGATCCACGGTCGGACTCGGACTCGGATCCGCGGCCGGTACCCCGGTCGGCGCCGGGTCCGTTCTCGTGGCCGTCCCGGTGGCGGTCCCGCCACCCCTTCCGACGGCCGTTCCGGTGGCTGTCCCGTCGGCCGATCCGGTGCTCGGGCCGTGCTCGGTCCCGGTCGAATGCGCGGTCCCCTCGGGCATGGACACGCTCCCCCCTTCCTCCCCGTGTGATGCTGCGGCGGCGGGGGTGGGACATGTCGCACGGGCAGTTCCGGCCGTTCGGCACAGGTCTGCCCGGTGGGCGGCCCGCCCCGTCCACGAATTCCCAAGATAGAGCAAAATCCCATGCTCCGACCCGGGTTGTGCGTTGCGGACGGGCTTCGGGGAGAGGTTGGCGAATTCGGCGACGCACCGGTGACCTGTGCGACGGCTGGGAGCATCCTGAGTGATTGCTGGTGGGAGCGGGGGCGGGTGCGCCGGGAGGGAAGCGGTCCGGCCGCCGGTTGCGGACCCGGCGGCCGGCCGTGGCCGGGGCTGCGGGGCCCCGACCGCGTCACCCCTTCCTCGCCCGACGGGGCCTCAGAAGGGGTAGGTGCAGGTGGTCACCTGCTGCGCGGCCTCGAGGGCCGGGCCGGCGGTGGCGCAGACCATCTTGAGGTCGCTGGTGACCACGCGGGGGGTCACGGCCTTGGCGGAGCCCTTGGTGACGGTGGTCGCCGAGGCGGCGGGCAGCCACGGGCTGCCCCATGCGCGCTGGGTGCGTACCTCGACCTTGACTATCGTCAGCTGCCCGGGCGCGGCGGCCACCTGGGCGACGCCGACGAATCCTCCGCCGTCCTTCTCCTGCCAGACGCACGGCTGGTTCAGCACCGTCGTACAGGAGACGCCGCCCGCCCCGTTCGTGACCGAGGTCGTGCCCTCGGCGGTGACCGTCGCGGCCGTGGCCGGAGCGACCGTGGCCGCCATGATCCCTGCCGCCGCGACCATCAGAGCTGCGATACGAGCGTTCATGATGTCAACCTCCTTGGAATGAAAGGGAATCTCACTCTGTGGGATGAGTCTTGCACAAAATATGGACGTGTCTCGTGTGTGCTGCATCACACTCATGGTGACCGTTCAACTACAGCTTGCAATCTCACCAGTGACCTCACGATTACCGTCGGGTGTTACTCCGCCGACGAACGGGTGTCGTCCTCCGGTCCGCGGCCCTCGCTCTCCGGTCCGCGGCCCTCGCTCTCCCGTTCGCGGCCTCCCGCCCCGGTTCCCGCGCAACTCGCTGGCCACGACGCGGCGTTCACTCGTTCGGGTGGCGTGGCGCCCATAGGTCGTTCGGGCAGCTACGATCGGGCCGACCCCCGGAGGTGACCTGGATGAACACGGTCATCGTGCAGTTGCCCGACCCCCGCCCGCCGGTCCGAGCCGACCGTCGGTTCGCCCGGCTGCCGCGGCCGCCCCGCAGTGCTCCGCCCGCCCGACCGGCCCTGTTGCACCTCGGGCCGGGCGACAGCGTGGAGTTCGGGCGCGGCGAGCCCGGCCGGCCGCTCGCCGTGCCGATCCCCGACCTCGGCGTGTCGCGTCGGGCCGGCGAGATCACGGCCGCCGAGGACTACTGGCGGCTCTCCAACTTCAGTGCCACCGCGACCTATGTCGTCGAGAACCTCGAAGGTGCCGGCGAGCACGTCAAGGTCGCGCCCGGACGGCTCGGCGCGCCGGTGCCGTTCGAGTTCTCCCGGGTGCTGCTGCCGGCCCTCGGCGAGCCGGTCGCGTTCAAGGTCTTCGCGCCCCAACACGCCTATCTGGCAGGCGGAGCAGGCGGATCGGGGGGCCCGGACGACGGCGGCGCGCCAGGGGTCGGGTACGGCGAACCGACGGTCAGCCCGTTCGCCCTGGACCCGGGGGCCAAGTACTTTCTCGTCCTGCTCGCGCTCTGCGAGCCGCGCCTGCGCTCGCCCTCCGCGGCGGCCGTCCCCGGAGTCACCGAGGTGCTGGCCCGGCTGCGCTGCCTGCCCTCCTGTCGCGACCTCACCCGGTCGGCCGTCAACTACCACATCGACTACCTGGTCGGCAGCAAGCTCCGGCTGCGCGACCCGGCCGAGCCGGTCGACCCCGGGGGAGGCGGCGCCGGTGGCAAGCGGGAGGAACTCGTGGCGCTGGCACTGAGGTTCGACCTGGTGCGGGAGGAGCACCTGGTGCTGCTCCCGCCCCGGCGCGGCGGGTGACCGGGCGGTGGCGCCACGCGCGGTGGACCCGCCCGGAGCCCGGCCGCCCTGCGGTGGGGCGGGGTTCGCGGTTCCGGCGGGCTATCCGGTCGGGGGCTACCTGGTCGGCGAGCGGATCGGTGCGGGCGGCTGGGGCAGCGTCCACGCCGCCCGCGCAGCCGATCCGGATCGCGCGGCGGGCGGCGAACTCGCCGAAGTGGCGGTCAAGTTCCTCCAACCGGGGCGGCTAGGGCCGGGGCAGCGGCAGGCGGTCGCCCAGGTCGCCAGCAGCGAGATCCGGTTCAGCCGCCGCGCCGACCATCCGCACCTGATCCGCACCTTCGCCGTGCTCACCCTCACCGACCCGGACCGACCCGAACTCGACGGCGCCGTGGCCCTGGTGATGGAACGTGCCGAGCGCAGCCTGCACGACCTCCTGGCCGGGGCCCGGCCGCCGCACCCGCCGCCGGGCGCCGAGCGGATCCTGGCCGAGGTCGCCGCCGGGCTCCGCCACATGCACGGCTCCGGCTGGGTGCACGGGGACCTCAAGCCCGGCAACGTCCTGCTGATGGCCGACGGCACCGCCAAACTCGCCGACTTCGGGCTGACCGCGGAACTGGAGGGCACCCACGCCTACGCCCCGCCGCTCGGCTCGCCGGACCACGTGCCGCCCGAGTGGTGGTCCGAGCGGACCGGCGCGCGCGGTGCGGCGCTCCGCCCGAGCGCCGACCTGTGGGCCTACGGCGTCCTCGCCCACCAGGTGCTGACCGGCGGACTGCACCCCTTCCTCGGCGCCACCGCCCGCGCGCGCTCGCTGGCCGCGGTCGCCTACGCGCGCGGCAGCGCCCCGCTGCGGCTCGACGCCGCGCTGCCGGAGCGGTGGCGGCCGCTGGTCACGGCCTGCCTGACGGCCGACCGGCAGCGGCGTGCGCAGCTGGACCTCGCCGCCCTGCTCGCCGGTGCCCTGGGCGGGAGCGGGAACGGTGGCGGGAGCGGGAACGGTGGCGGGAGCGATGACGGGGGTGCCGACGTCGCGCCAGGCCCCGTCGCGCCGGGCCCCGTCGCACCGGGTCGACCAAGGACCCGGCGCCGATCCGCCACGCGCGCGGCGCTGCTGCTCGCCGCCGCCGCGACGCTGCTCCTCGTCACCGGAGCACCCGAGCGGCCCGCGCCCTCCGGTCCCACGTCCGGCCCCACGTCCGGCGCCGACGCCCCCGCCGTCCCCGCGGGCCCTGTCCCCCCGCCCCCCGGCGC
>NZ_LGDO01000160.1:0-7071 GCF_001279805.1 Streptomyces sp. XY431 | reverse complement strand
CGGACGCGGCTGCGGCTGGGGCGGGGCGGCGGCTCGTACGACCGGGTGCTGGCCCGGCTGGAGCGGGCCGGGGCACGGCCGGTGCTGGCCGTGCTGCTGTACGAGCACGAGCTGCTGGAGCGGGTGCCGGCCGAACCGCACGACCGGCCGGTGGACCTCGCGCTGACCCCCTCCGGCACCCACCGGCTGGGGTGAGGCGCGGCAGAGGGCGCCGGCGGAGGGCCCGGGCGGAAGGCATGACGAAGCCCCGTGCCCCCGGACGGATCCGGGGGCACGGGGCTTCGACGGCGGGCGGGCGTCAGCCTGCGGTCAGCGTCAGCTTGTGCTTGGTCGCCCTCTCGACCGCGTCCGGCGAGAAGGACCAGTTCAGCAGTTTGCCCTTGAGCCAGAGGTCGGTCTGGTCGTTGTAGTTGTCGTGGAAGGCATGCCCGGAGGCACCACCGACGATGATCCAGCGCGAGGCGTCGAGGTCGTTCAGGTCGACCACCATGCGCATCGAGGGGATCCAGTCGACCTGGTACCCGGCGGCCGCGTTCCAGCCCGCCGCGTCGACCGCCGCCGAACCGCCGGAGAGCCGGTAGGGGCCGCGGTTGAGCAGCTGGTGGACGACGCCCGAGGCGATCGAGGAGCTGTCCGAGCCCATGGTGCGCTCCCGCAGCTCCAGCTTGTGCAGCCGGCCCCAGCTCCAGGTGGTGATGTCCTTGGTGAGCAGCGAGGTGAGCTCCTGGCGGGCGTTGGTCATCGCCTCGCGCAGCAGGTTGTCCAGGCCCTTCTGCTCCTTGTGCTGGGAGTCGATGTACGTCCACCAGCCGCTGTCGGGCTTCTCCAGCTGCTGCCGGACGACCTCGTTCCAGCGGTCGCCGCCGTCCGGCTGGGCCTTGCCCGGGTCGCGGGTGCCGCACTCGGTGACGATCTTCGACTTGCTGTCCGGCCTGGTCGGGTCGATCTGCTGGCGGACCAGCAGGCAGTTCTCCTCGGCCCGCAGGTCGGCCGGGAACTTCTGGCCGAAGGCGAGGGTGAGCAGCTGGCGCCAGACGCCGTTGTAGTAGGCGGCGGCGGCCGAGTCGGCGTCCTGGTGGAAGTTCCAGTCCTTGAGCAGGTCCTGCGCCTCGCGCACGTAGGGGTCGTCGACCTCGACCTTGAGCAGCATCGGGACCAGGGTCTTGGCCAGGATGCTGGTGTTGTCGAGCTGCATGTCCTGCATGTCGTCCGGCGAGATCTTGCCGTTGTTCTTCAGCCGGGCCTCCAGCTGGTCGGTGATCTCCTTGGCCCGGGTGCCGTACTCCCAGTCGGTGGTCAGCGCGGGCTTGTAGCTCGGGTCGACCACGGCCTGGTTGGCGGTGACGATGTAGCCGCTGCTCGGGTTGAGGCTCCAGGGCATGGCGCTGAACGGGACCGGGTCCTTCTTCCACTGGTAGGCGGAGTCCCAGCCCGGCGCCGGGTAGCGGCCGTCGCCCTTGCCGCGCACCGGGATGTAGCCCGGGGCCTGGTAGCCGATGTTCTTGGCGTCGGCGTAGACGAGGTTCTGCGACGGGACGGTGAAGTCGGCGGCGGCCTTCTGGAAGTCGTCCCAGTTCTTCGCCCGGTCGAGCGCGAAGACGGCGTCCATGGTGCGGCCCGGGATCAGCGCGGTCCACTGCAGGGCGACGCCGTAGCCGCCGGTGCCCCGGTCCGGGGCGGAGGCGCCGTTGGGCGCGTACTTGCCGACGTTCTGCTGCTCGGTGCTCGGGTCGGAGATCAGCGGGGCGCCGGTCTCGGTGGTGCGGACGGTGATGGTGCGGTCCTCGCCCCCGGCGACCTTGATGGTCTCCTTGCGGAGCTCGAACTTCTTCTCCTTGCCGTCGACCAGGTAGGTCTCGGGGCCGGTCACCTTCTCCAGGAAGAGGTCGGTGACGTCGGCGCCGAGGTTGGTGAAGCCCCAGGCGATGTCCTTGTTGTGGCCGATGACCACCCCGGGCATGCCGGCGAAGGTGAAGCCGGAGACGTCGTACTGGCAGGTCGGGGAGACCGTCCGGCAGTGCAGGCCCATCTGGTACCAGACCGAGGGCAGGCCGGGGCCGAGGTGCGGGTCGTTGGCCAGCAGCGGCTTGCCGGTGGTGGTGTGGCTGCCGGCCACCACCCAGGAGTTGGAGCCGATGCCCTGGCCGTTGCGGCCGAGCAGCTCGGGCAGCGCGTCGATCCGGTCGGTGACGCCCTTGAGCAGCGCCGAGGTGGCGGCGGCGCCCTGGGCGGTGCCGGCGGCGGTCCCCTGGGCGGCCGGGGCCGAGCCGTCGGCCGGCTTGTAGGAGGTGCCGTTGACGGTGCCGGTCTTCACGATCGTGCCGTTGCGCGCGTACGGGTAGTCCGGGTACAGCTCGGCGATCTTCTCCGGGCTGAAGTCCTGGGCGAGCAGCGAGCGGTCGATCTCCTCCTGGAGGTTCCCGGAGAGGTCCCAGGCCATCGCCTTGAGCCAGGCCACCGAGTCGACCGGGGTCCACTGCTCGGGCTCGTAGTCACCGTTGACGACGCCGAGCACGCCGTACTCCACCGAGGCGGCGGAGCCGCCCGGGTGCTCGGCGAGCCAGGAGTTGACCCCCTCCGCGTAGGCCTGGAGGTTCTTCTTGGTGTCGGCACCGAGGACGGTGTCGAACTCCTTCTGGGCCACCTGGCGCCAGCCCATGGTGCGGATCATGGCATCGGTGTCGACCTGGCTGTCGCCGAACATCTCGGAGAGCCGGCCCGCGGTGATGTGCCGCCGGACGTCCATCTCCCAGAACCGGTCCTGGGCCTGGACGTAGCCCTGGGCCCGGAAGAGGTCCTCGGAGCTGTCGGCGTAGAGCTGGGGGATGCCGTTGGCGTCCCGCTTCACGTCGACCGGCGCGCTCAGGCCCGCCACCTTGACGCTGCCGTCGACCTCCGGGAAGGACGCGCGGACCGCGGCCACCCCCCGGTAGCCGCCGTAGCCGGCGCCGGCCACCAGCAGTACGACCAGCACGATCACGATCAGACGGGCGCGCCGGAACTTTTTCGAGCGGGGCATCTGGGTCCTTGCGGTCCTCACTGGGGGGCGGGCGGACATGTCAAGGGCACGGGGCCGTGACAGGGCACCACATTAGGCCGACTCGGCTGGCGGCCGTGCACGGGGGACGCTCACGGTGGGATCGGAGGAGGTCAGAAGGAGGTCAGGAGGAGGTCGGAAGCCCGGGCCGAGGGAACGCGTGGCCAGTGAACCTAAAGATCTGGCAAAATGTTAGACTGAGTAACGATCCGCAAGGGGAGTAATTGGCGCCCCCGGTCGCCACCCCTGTCGGGACCCCGTCCGCCCCCGCCACGTCCGAGGTGCCCCTGCGTGAATGTCGACCACCTGAACCAGCTGCTGCTCGAGTTCTCCGTGATCCTGCTGGTCGCGGTGGTCGCCGTGCGCGTCTCCACGAAATCCGGCCTGCCCAGTCTGCTGATCTACCTCGGCATCGGGGTGGCGCTCGGTCAGAACGGCCTCGGCATCTCCTTCGACAACGCCGAGCTCACCCAGGTGCTCGGCTACGCGGCCCTGGTGGTGATCCTGGCCGAGGGCGGCCTCAAGACCAACTGGCGCGAGGCCAGACCCGTGATGGGGGCCGCCACCGTGCTCGCCACCGTCGGCGTCGGGATCAGCGTCTTCGTCACCGCGGCCGGAGCCCACTGGCTGGTCGGCCTGGACTGGCGCACCTCGCTGCTGCTCGGCGCGATCGTCTCGTCCACGGACGCCGCGGCCGTCTTCTCGGTGCTGCGGACGGTGCCACTGCCGCGCCGGCTGACCGGTCTGCTGGAGGCCGAGTCCGGCTTCAACGACGCGCCGGTGGTCATCCTGGTCGTCGCCTTCGCCACCGTCGGCGAGCCGGACCCGTGGTACGTCCTGATCGGCACGATCCTCGGCGAGCTGGCGATCGGTCTGGCCGTCGGCGTCGCGGTCGGCAAGCTCGGCGCGTACGGCGTCAAGCGCGTCGCCCTGCCGTCCTCCGGCCTCTACCCGATCGCAGTGCTGGCCCTCACCGTGCTCGCCTACGCCGGCGGCGCGCTGCTGCACGGCTCCGGCTTCCTCGCCGTCTACGTCACCGCGGTGATCCTCGGAAACTCCAAGCTGCCGCACGGCCCCGCCGTCCGGGGCTTCGCCGACGGCCTGGCCTGGATCGGGCAGATCGGCATGTTCGTGCTGCTCGGCCTGCTCTGCGCCCCCGAGTCGATGGGCTCGGCCGTGGTACCGGCGCTGGTGATCGGCACGGTGCTGGTCTTCGTCGCCCGGCCGCTCTCGGTGGTGCTCACGCTCACCCCGTTCCGGCTGCCGCTGCGCGAGCAGGCCCTGCTCAGCTGGGCCGGCCTGCGCGGGGCGGTGCCCATCGTGCTGGCCACCATCCCGATGGTGTCCGGCGCGCCGATGGCCCAGGACGTCTTCAACATCGTCTTCATCCTGGTCGTGGTCTTCACCCTGCTCCAGGGGCCGACCCTGCCCTGGGTCGCCAAGGGCCTGCGGATCGGCGACGGCTCGATGGGGCAGGACCTCGGCATCGAGTCGGCCCCGCTGGAGAAGCTGCACGGGCACCTGCTGTCGGTCGCACTGGCGCCGGACTCCCGGATGTCCGGCGTGGAGATCGGCGAGCTGCGGCTGCCGACCGGGGCGGCGGTCACCCTGGTGGTGCGGGAGGGGAGCAGCTTCGTGCCCGACAAGACGACCGTGCTGCGCGGCGGCGACGAGCTGCTGGTCGTCACCACGGACGCGGTGGGCGAGGCGGCCGAGCGGCGACTGCGGGCCGTGGACAAGGGCGGCAAGCTGGCCGACTGGCTGCACGGGCGCGGGACCTGAAGGTCTCGCGCGGAGTTCACCTTGACTTAACAGGACAACTTTGGATCCGTCCTGTAGTGTCGAGTCCAGCGCGACATCTACGCGCGTATAACCATTGTTTGCTGACACACCACACCCCAGCATCTGCCTGAAGCAGAGTTGGCGCGACCGCTCGGCGGCCGCGGCCCGGACCCGGCCCACCGCCGGACCGGCCCGGTAACTACCCCGGTCGACGCGCGAGAGGACGACTCTCGGCGCCGTCGGGGCCACCCCATGCCCTGCCGCGCTACCAGGCAGCAGGAAGGACCGACCGTGACGGCCCGCCGAACGGTCGAGAGCGTCGAGGACGCCGAGAATGCCATGCCCGAGGCCGACGCCACGGGTTACGCCGACGCCGCGGTCAACGCGGACGCCGCGCCGGCCCGGGTCGGCTACGGGGCCCTGCTGCGCACCCCCGGGGCCTGGACGTTCCTGACCCCCGCGCTCCTCGCGCGGCTGCCCTACGCGATGCTCAGCATGGGGATCCTGCTGCTGGTCAAGGACACCCACGGCTCCTACGGCACCGCCAGCACGGTCGCGGCCGTCGCCGCCGTCGCCCAGGCGCTGATCGGCCCGCAGACCGGGCGGCTCGCGGACCGGTACGGCCAGGCCGCCGTGCTCGTCCCGACCGTCCTGGTGCACGCGGCCTCGGTCGGCGCGCTGATCGCGCTCGCCCTCGGGCACGCGCCGGCCTGGAGCCTGTTCCTGGCCGCCGCCCCGGCCGGTGCGAGCGTCCCGCAGATCGGCGCGATGGTGCGCGCCCGCTGGATCTCCACCTTCACCGCCGAGGGCGCCTCCGCGTCCTCCGCCGCCAAGGTGAGCACCGCCTTCGCCTTCGAGTCCGTGACCGACGAGTTCACCTTCGTCGTCGGCCCGATCCTGGCCGCCGCCGTGGCCACCTCGGTCAACCCCTCGACCGGGCTGATCGCCGAGGCCGCGCTGACCCTGGTCGGCGGTCTGGCCTTCGCGGCCCAGCGGCGCACCGCGCCCGCCCGGGTGGTGCGCGAGCCCGGCGTCCGGCAGGCCTCGGCCCTCGCCTCCCCCGGCGTCCGGCTGCTGGCCGGCACCTTCCTGGGCGTGGGCGCCGTCTTCGGCGGCCTGCAGGTCTCGGTGAACGCCTTCGCCGACTCGGTCGGCCGGCCGGGCGCCGCGGGCACGGTCTACGGCATCTTCGCCGGCGGCTCGATGCTGGCCGGCGTGCTGTACGGCATGGTCGCCTGGCGGCGGTCGGTCCAGCAGCGGATGGTCATGAGCTACGGCCTGCTGGTGCTGGGCTGCTCGACCCTGTGGGCGATGCCCGACCTGGTCGCGCTGTCGGTCGCCGGGCTGGTCTGCGGCCTGGCTATCGCACCGACCCTGATCAGCGGCTACACCCTGGTCGAGACGCTGGTCGAGGACGGCGCCAAGACCGAGGCCTTCACCTGGCTGACCGGTGCCATCGGCCTGGGCCTGGCGACCGGCGCGACAGCGGCCGGGCGGCTGATCGACGCGCAGGGCCCGACGGTCGGCTTCCTGGTGCCGGTCGCCGGTGCCGGTCTCGGCCTGATCGCCCTGGTCTCGCTGCGGGGGCTGCTGGTGCCGGCCGGAACGCGCAGCACGGTGGTCGCCGGCTCGGTGGAGCGCGGTGCGCCCGCCGGGCTGGTGGGGGCCGTCAAGGGCTGACCCGGGGCCGGAACCGACTCATCTCACATTCGAGTCGCTGGACTGATCCTTCGGAATGCCGCATCATTGAGGATCGTTAGCACTCATCAGGCGAGAGTGCCAGGAGGAAGACAAGTGCCCACGTACCAGTACCAGTGCACCGAGTGCGGCAACGGCCTGGAGGCGGTGCAGAAGTTCACCGACGAGCCGCTGACCACGTGCCCCGACTGCCAGGGACGGCTCCGCAAGGTCTTCTCGGCGGTGGGTGTCGTCTTCAAGGGCTCCGGCTTCTACCGGACCGACAGCCGCTCCTCCTCCAGCAGCTCGGTGGGCTCCGGCTCGTCGTCGTCCGCTTCGTCGACGTCGTCCTCGGGCTCCTCGGCGGGCTCGTCCTCGTCGGGCTCCTCGGGTTCTTCGGGGTCCTCGGGTTCTTCGGGGTCCTCGGCCCCCGCCGCCAGCCCCGCTCCGGCGGCCGGCTGACCTTCGGCCGGGCCACCGCGCCAGCTTCTCGGACGGCCCGCCGTTCCCGTTCTCCACGGGTGCGGCGGGCCTTTCGCGCGTTCCGGGGCGGGTGTCCTGGGGGGCGGGTGCCC